>NZ_MDGW01000220.1:0-3240 GCF_001712525.1 Shigella sp. FC1661 | reverse complement strand
GTACCGGGCTGAGAGGCGGTGTAAGTGAACTGTAGTTGCCATGTTTTACGGCAATGAGAGCAGAGATAGCGCTGATGTCCGGCAGTGCTTTTGCCGTTACGCACCACGCCTTCAGTAGCGGAGCAGGAAGGACATCTGATGGAAATGGAAGCCACGCAAGCACCTTAAAATCACCATCATACACTAAATCAGTAAGTTGGCAGCATTACCAGCGTGCTGTATTCCGGTTTTCCTTCGCCAAGACGAATATTGCCGTATTTACTGGTGGCTAAATAAATCACCAGTCCCATTGCCAGCAAAACCAATACCTGTACGGCGGAACCTAACGTACGCGTAACAAAAGTGTATATTGCGTTGGCCGCGTCGGCCGATTGTTGTGGGAAAAGGCTTAATGCAGCTGCGATGAAAAGAATGGCCACCAGGCTGATGCTTATCAGCGGCACATCTTTTTTCTTAACATTGCTCATCATGAGTCATCTCCTAGGCATAAAAGCCCGTCTCTGGCTTTTGCCAGTTGTAATTATTTGCAGGGTAATGAGTTGTATGTTGTGTTTAACAAATTGATTATTTGAATATTACATAAATTAAACAATTAAGAATACGGAAAGCCATAAAACACGAAACGGAAACAATAAAAGGTGAAATGACGCAGGTTATTTACTGCAAAGAACGAATAAAAAAACGCGTCAGTGACGCGGTTCAAATAAACTGGTTTGACCTTAACGCAAAATAATTTTGCAAATCGCGTCGGCAACCTGTGGCGTGGTGGCATTGCCTTTCATATCAGGTGTTTTCGGCCCGTGAGCAATCACTTCTTCAATTGCTGCCAGAATACCGTTATGCGCTTGCTGGAAACGCTCATCGCCATTGCCGAGAAAATCGAGCATCATTGCCCCGGCCCAAATCGTGGCGATAGGGTTAGCAATATTTTTCCCGTAGATATCCGGCGCGGAACCGTGGACAGGCTCGAAGAGCGACGGGAAAGTGCGTTCCGGATTCAGGTTGGCGGATGGGGCAATGCCAATGGTGCCGGTGCAGGCCGGGCCAAGATCGGAAAGGATATCGCCAAACAAATTGGACGCCACCACCACATCGAAGCGTTCCGGCTGCATCACAAAACGCGCGCAGAGAATATCAATATGCTGCTTGTCCCAGCGGATCTCCGGGTAATTCTCGGCCATTGCTTCCACTCGCTCATCCCAGTACGGCATGCTGATGGCTAAACCGTTCGATTTAGTGGCAGAAGTTAGCGTCTTACGTGGGCGGCTTTGCGCAAGTTCGAAGGCATAACGCAAAATGCGATCGACACCACGACGTGTAAATACCGATTCCTGAATGACGACTTCATGCTCTGTACCTTCATTCACTCTACCGCCGAGCGAGGAATATTCGCCTTCGGTGTTTTCCCTGACCACGTAAAAATCGATGTCGCCAGGCTGTTTTCCCGCCAGCGGGCAGGGAACGCCAGGAAAGAGACGAACCGGGCGCAGGTTGACGTACTGGTCGAATTCACGACGAAATTTCAGCAGCGAACCCCACAACGAAATATGGTCCGGAACGGTATCCGGCCAGCCGACGGCACCAAAATAGATGGCGTCGAAACGGCTAAGTTGCTCATGCCAGTCGTCCGGCATCATTTTACCGTGATGGCTGTAATACTCGCAGCTCGCCCACCCCATTTGCTCAAAACTCAAGTCGAAGCCCCAGCGCTCAGCGGCAGCCTGTAACACGCGAATCCCTTCAGGAAGGACTTCTTTACCAATCCCGTCTCCCGGGATCGCAGCAATACGCATCGTTTTCATCATTGGGTTCTCACTTCCTGACCATCAAAATTGACAACATCACCATCCTATAATTGACGGAAAAGGAATTAATCCCCGTAACTGGTGAAACATAAAACACGAATCATGAATAATTTACCGCTGCTGAATGATTTACGCGTCTTTATGCTGGTGGCTCGTCGGGCTGGTTTTGCCGCCGTGGCGGAAGAACTGGGCGTTTCACCGGCGTTCGTCAGCAAGCGCATCGCCTTGCTGGAGCAAACGCTAAACGTGGTGTTGTTACACCGCACCACCCGCCGCGTCACCATTACCGAAGAAGGAGAGCGGATTTATGAATGGGCGCAGCGGATTTTGCAGGATGTCGGTCAGATGATGGACGAACTTTCTGACGTGCGTCAGGTGCCACAGGGGATGCTGCGTATTATCAGCAGCTTTGGTTTTGGACGACAGGTGGTGGCTCCGGCGTTATCAGCGCTGGCGAAGGCGTATCCGCAACTGGAATTACGTTTTGATGTGGAAGACCGGCTGGTCGATTTGGTCAATGAAGGTGTCGATCTCGATATTCGCATTGGCGATGACATCGCCCCTAATTTAATCGCCCGCAAACTGGCGACCAATTACCGCATTCTCTGCGCGTCGCCGGAATTTATTGCGCAACATGGCGCGCCGAAACATTTAACCGATCTTTCTGCATTGCCGTGCTTGGTCATTAAAGAGCGCGATCATCCTTTTGGTGTCTGGCAATTACGCAATAAAGAAGGCCACCATGCGATTAAAGTCACC
Organism: Shigella sp. FC1661; assembly: GCF_001712525.1. NCBI lineage: Bacteria > Pseudomonadati > Pseudomonadota > Gammaproteobacteria > Enterobacterales > Enterobacteriaceae > Shigella > Shigella sp. FC1661. Next base: position 676 of record NZ_MDGW01000220.1, on the reverse strand, counting down.
GGCCCACTGTCGTCTAATCATGGAGAAATTGTCCATCAGTGGTGTCTCGATGGGCAGGGGATTGCTCTGCGTTCCTAGTGGGATGTTAGCGAAAACATTGCCAGTGGTCATTTAGTGCAAGTGCTACCGGAATATTACCAGCCAGCGAACGTCTGGGCCGTTTATGTTTCAAGGCTGGCGACGTCAGCGAAAGTGCGGATAACGGTAGAATTTTTACGCCAGTATTTTGCCGAGCACTACCCGAATTTTTCACTGGAGCATGCCTGATTAATGATTCAATTATCGGGTTGATATCGGGTTAAAACCTGATTTTCTCCTTTCTAAGCCGCTACAGATTGGTTAGCATATTCACCTTTAATCGCGCATGATCGAAAGATAATTAAAGAGGTTAATGTGTTCGCTGAATACGGGGTTCTGAATTACTGGACCTATCTGGTTGGGGTAATGCCAGTCAGTTAAGCAACTGACTGGCTCTTTTTCGGGGCTGTGGGGTATTTCCAGGGCCTCTCCTTTACCACTCTCGGAAGGCCCTTCCCCTTCTCGTCGGTAATTTCACAAGTTGTCCCATACTTGCAAGATCGCGCATCAGCTCCGGTATACGTCCCGGTGAAGCGCCCTGCAATGTCATCAGCATTCTCATCACCATTCCGCATGATTCTGAGAAACTCAGTTGATT
>NZ_MDGW01000219.1:0-3248 GCF_001712525.1 Shigella sp. FC1661 | reverse complement strand
GGCGCACGTCTTCGGTGAACGCACTCTGGCCACACTGGAGCGTCTTCTGAGCCTGCTGTCGGCCTTTGAGGTCGTGGTATGGATGACGGATGGCTGGCCGCTGTATGAATCACGCCTGAAGGGAAAGCTGCACGTTATCAGCAAGCGTTACACTCAGCGCATTGAGCGACATAATCTGAATCTGAGACAACATCTGGCAAGGCTGGGACGGAAGTCACTGTCGTTCTCAAAATCGGTGGAGCTGCATGACAAGGTCATCGGGCATTATCTGAACATAAAACACTATCAGTAAGTTGGAGTCATTACCGAAATGGGCTGCAATCAATGATTATGGCGGCAGTTCCGGGACAGAAACTCGTCCACTGCAATAACAAATATAAAAAACACAGGTCATCAGGGAATGCCACAACGACACCACCAGGGACATAAACGCACACCGAAACAGTTGGCGCTCATCATCAAACGCTGTTTGCCGATGGTGCTCACTGGCAGCGGCATGCTTTGCACTACCGCTAACGCCGAAGAGTATTATTTCGACCCCATTATGCTGGAAACTACAAAAAGTGGTATGCAAACAACTGATCTGTCACGTTTTTCAAAAAAATACGCACAACTACCAGGAACTTATCAGGTTGATATCTGGCTGAATAAAAAGAAGGTTTCACAGAAAAAAATTACATTTACCGCCAATGCAGAGCAACTTCTGCAGCCACAGTTTACGGTAGAACAACTACGTGAGCTGGGTATTAAGGTGGATGAAATCCCGGCGCTGGCTGAAAAAGATGACGATAGCGTGATCAACTCGCTTGAACAAATCATTCCCGGTACAGCTGCTGAATTTGATTTCAATCATCAGCGACTTAATTTGAGCATTCCCCAAATTGCACTGTACCGTGATGCAAGAGGTTACGTCTCCCCTTCTCGTTGGGACGATGGTATACCAACGCTGTTTACCAACTACTCGTTTACAGGTTCTGATAACCGTTACCGCCAGGGCAATCGTAGCCAACGACAGTACCTGAATATGCAAAATGGTGCTAATTTTGGCCCCTAGCGATTACGTAACTATTCTACGTGGACACGCAACGATCAGGCGTCAAGCTGGAACACTATCAGTAGTTATTTACAACGTGATATCAAGGCGTTGAAGTCTCAGTTGCTTCTGGGAGAAAGCGCCACCAGCGGCAGTATTTTTTCCAGCTACACCTTTACTGGCGTGCAACTCGCTTCCGACGATAATATGTTGCCAAACAGCCAGCGCGGATTTGCCCCAACGGTACGCGGTATCGCAAACAGTAGTGCAATCGTGACTATCAGGCAAAATGGTTATGTGATCTATCAAAGCAACGTGCCAGCGGGTGCCTTTGAAATTAACGATCTCTACCCCTCTTCCAACAGCGGCGATTTAGAAGTCACGATTGAAGAAAGTGACGGTACACAACGTCGCTTTATCCAGCCTTATTCTTCATTACCCATGATGCAGCGACCTGGGCATCTAAAATATAGCGCGACCGCTGGACGCTATCGCGCTGATGCAAACAGTGATAGCAAGGAACCCGAATTTGCTGAAGCCACGGCAATATATGGTTTGAATAATACTTTTACGCTGTATGGCGGCCTGCTCGGTTCTGAAGATTATTATGCGCTGGGGATCGGTATCGGCGGCACACTTGGCGCACTGGGCGCGTTGTCGATGGATATCAACAGAGCTGACACCCAATTCGATAACCAGCACTCTTTTCATGGCTATCAATGGCGTACGCAGTACATCAAAGATATCCCGGAAACCAACACCAATATCGCTGTTAGCTACTATCGCTATACCAACGATGGCTATTTTAGTTTTGATGAAGCCAATACCCGCAATTGGGACTATAACAGTCGCCAAAAAAGTGAAATTCAATTCAACATCAGCCAGACAATATTTGATGGGGTAAGTCTGTATGCCTCCGGTTCGCAGCAAGACTATTGGGGCAATAACGAGAAAAACAGGAATATCTCTGTTGGGGTTTCCGGCCAGCAATGGGGAATTGGTTACAGCCTGAATTATCAATACAGCCGCTACACTGATGAAAATAATGACCGTGCACTCTCTTTGAATCTCAGTATTCCGTTAGAACGCTGGTTACCGCGTAGCCGGGTTTCCTATCAGATGACCAGCCAGAAAGATCGCCCAACCCAACATGAAATGCGTCTTGATGGCTCACTGCTGGATGATGGTCGCCTGAGCTATAGCCTGGAACAAAGTCTGGATGACGATAACAACCATAACAGTAGCCTGAACGCCAGTTACCGTTCACCTTATGGAACCTTCAGTGCCGGATACAGTTACGGTAATGACAGCAGCCAATACAATTACGGCGTTACCGGCGGCGTGGTTATCCATCCTCATGGCGTGACGCTCTCGCAATATCTGGGCAACGCTTTTGCGCTTATCGATGCTAACGGGGCTTCTGGCGTGAGGATACAAAACTATCCGGGGATTGCTACTGATCCCTTTGGCTATGCAGTGATTCCTTATCTCACGACTTATCAGGAAAACCGTCTCTCGGTAGATACTACGCAGCTGCCCGATAACGTCGATCTTGAACAAACAACACAGTTTGTGGTGCCCAACAGAGGTGCAATGGTAGCGGCGCGTTTCAACGCCAATATCGGTTATCGCGTACTTGTTACAGTCAGCGATCGCAACGGTAAACCGTTGCCCTTTGGCGCTCTTGCCAGCAACGATGATACGGGGCAACAAAGTATCGTCGATGAGGGCGGCATACTATATCTCTCTGGGATATCGAGTAAATCACAAAGCTGGACTGTACGCTGGGGAAATCAGGCAGATCAACAATGTCAGTTTGCTTTTAGTACACCGGATTCAGAACCAACAACCTCTGTATTACAAGGCACAGCGCAGTGCCATTAAGGATAAAAAAATGAAAAGAGCGCCTCTTATAACATGGATTTGCCCCTATATTTCCAGACATCTGTTATCACTTAACCCATTACAAGCCCGCTGCCGCAGATATTCCCGTGGCGAGCGATAACCCAGCGCACTATGCGGATGCCATTCGTTATAATGCTCGAACGCCTCTGCAAGGTTCTTTGCTGCCGTTAACCCGTCTGGTTTGGGCATGATACTGATGTAGTCACGCTTTATCGTTTTCACGAAGCTCTCTGCTATTCCGTTACTCTCCGGACTCCGCACCGCCGTGTTCTTCGGTTCAAGTCCCAACATCCGGGCGAACTGGCGTGTT
>NZ_MDGW01000218.1:0-3291 GCF_001712525.1 Shigella sp. FC1661 | reverse complement strand
ATACCTGACACATCGCTTCAATGGGAAATTGTTGTCGCCATTGTTCGATTAACGCGTATTTTTCAGCGACTCCTGTGCAAAATACGCTGTTGCTTTTTTTAATATATCTCGCTCAAGGCGAGCTTCATTTAACGCCTTACGCAGTTGCAGAATTTCAGATTCCAGTTCAGCCACCGTGCGGGAACCAGGAGTACCGAGCCCTTTTCTGGCGGCGGTAACCCATTGTCCTAAAGTGCCTTCAGGAAGGGATAATCGGGAAGCGCCTTCACTGATCGAAAGTTGATTTTCAAGAACCGTTCTGACAGCTTCGGCTTTGAACTCTTTAGAGTAACGTTGGTTTTTTCTGCTCATTATTAGCTCCTTCTGATGCCATTCTATTTCAGGAAGGAGTGTCCGTTAAACTCAGGCTACCTCATCCTTTCTCCAGATTTCTTGCGTGCGAAAAACACCTTCTGCATGCATCAGGCGTAATTCTTCTTTGGTGTAATCGCTTGTTTTTACCCGCCAGTCGGTAATGCGCCAGCACAGACGTTTCCGGATCGTGATTGCAGTAGCCAGGAATTCTGACGGTGCACATCTGCCCCCGCGCCGCTTTACGTAAATCCACCATTACGCAAACTCCAGTAGCTGCGCGGCCACATTTTCGACTTGTTCCGGAGAGGAAAATTTACGGAACAGGATCCAGTTCAACAGTACATTCAGCACAGATTTATAAACCTGCTGAAACTCGGTTTCGTCCATATTCGCAAACGAGATGGATTTCGCCCTGCGCCCACGGCTACCGTCCGGATAAATATGCTCGGTGTAAAATCCGGCCTGAATGGTTACCCACTCGCGGAAAGCCTCAAACGACTTTAGCAATGCTGTATCTCGGGTTCTGCGTGTCGCAACTGTATTCAGATATTGCTCTGCGGCTTCGCTCAGAGCTGGCGTATGTTCCCGGCCTACTGATTCGCACAGGTACTCAACGAAGCCTGATACCAGTTCTCGTTCGCGAGGCGTAATCGCCCCACCGATCGGAGTCCAGTAATCGAATCCCAGTTGCAGGAGTTTGAAAAAACGCTTGTGGAATGCGTAGTTACGCACACGCTTAAAGTCTGCGTGTATCCACTCACCTGTTTTGATTTGATGCAGAAAATCGCAACTCTCCGGCGTCGCCGGGAGAAGTAATCCGGAAGAGGTTTGTTTGATCAGTTGTATATGGCCATCGGCTTTCTCCGGTGGCACGGTGTTACACAGCAGGAGTTCAATCCTGCTCAAGATTGTAGATGAGTTTATTCTTCAGCAAAAGCAGAAAACCAGCCTTAAAACCAATCTCTTTCAAAACCCGTAATGATGTGACAAATTCGTCCTCACGCAAAATAAAACCGTCCGTCAGAAGTCCATTACAAAAATAAAATAACACAGCACCGCTCTTCCTTTGTTGAGATTGCAAACATCTAATGCGGCAATGGCTGACAATCGCTCCATTCTCAACGCGCACAGCATAGAGGCCATTTTCACTAAAAATTTCACGCAATTCTTCGATTTTCATCTTCAGAATCCTTCCAGATAAATAGCTCTCCCCTGTTCGGGGTCCATCCCTCTTCTCCCTGCGCGCTACTTAAGTGAGTCGATTCTATCTGCGAAGGTGCGCGAATCAAATTCACCAGAAATAAACAACAAAAAACCCGCCGAAACGCTGAGAGATCACAGCGATGGGCGGGTTAAGTGCGGGTGCGTTGAGGATGCCTGACACATCAGAGGTGGGCGGGGATGGGATCAGCTCCCCGCCCGGTCACTCTTACTTCCTGGATTCGTAGTCTACGAAGACAGCGACCTCCGTCTGGCCGGTTCGGATTCGTACCTCACAGAGGTCTTTCCTCGTTACCAGTGCCGTCACTATGACGGTTAAACAGATGACGATCAGGGCGATTAACATCGCCTTTTGCTGCTTCATAGCCTGCTTCTCCTTGCCTTTCGGCATGTAAGAGGCTAACCTACATGTGCAAAGCATGAAATTGGCCTCAGATTAATGTTAAGCGTCTTGCCGGACGCGTAATGTTAACTGGGGCTTTTCTCTATCTGCCTTTTAGTGTTCATGCCTGAAGCAGATAGCCTCAAGCACCCGCAGTCATTCTACTTACCTCGCCAATATGAAATCAATCAGAAAGGTGCCCCATAAAATCACTCCTTCTCTTCTTTACCGTAGTGGAGTTGACCAATTTTGATAAGAGGGCGTCCCTGAGATTTGCGGTGTAGATTGGTATCGCGCAGAGAATACACACAGCCACAATATTCCTGCTGATAGAATTTTTCGCGCTTGCTGATTTCAATCATACGGGACGAGCCTCCCTGCTTGCGCCAGTTATAATCCCAGTACACCATGCCCGGATAATGCGCGACGGCTCGCCGCCCACAGTCGTTAACCTGCTGCATATTTTTCCAGCGTGAAATGCCCAGTGAACTGCTGATCACACTGAAACCATTTTCAGCGGCGTACAGCGCTGTCCGCTCAAAACGCATGTCAAAACACATGGTGCAACGGATCCCTCGTTCGGGCTCCCATTCCATTCCTTTGGCTCGTTCAAACCAGTTGTCTGTGTCGTAATCAGCATCAATAAACGGCACGCCGTGTTGTTCAGCAAAGCGAATATTCTCATCCTTACGAATTAAATACTCTTTCTGAGGATGAATGTTCGGGTTGTAGAAAAAGATGGTGTAGTCGATTCCCGAGGCCTGAAGCGCCTCCATCACCTCACCGGAACATGGAGCACAGCAAGAGTGCAGTAGTAGTTTGTTTGCCCCGTTTGGGAGCTCCAATTTGGGCCGTTTGAAATCAGCAACTGTCATAAATATGTTTATTGGGGTCATAAAAATATCAAAGAGTGTAGCATTAGAACGGGGCTATCGGAAACAGATGTGTGACTGCTCCCCGCCCTTTCGGGCTGAAGTGGCACACTGAATTTGGCCACCTGAACAGAGGTGATATGCTCACCTCAGAACAACACAGGTGCTCCAATGAAAAAAAGAAATTTTAGCGCAGAGTTTAAACGCGAATCCGCTCAACTGGTTGTTGACCAGAAATACACGGTGGCAGATGCCGCCAAAGCTATGGATGTTGGCCTTTCCACAATGACAAGATGGGTCAAACAACTGCGTGATGAGCGTCAGGGCAAAACACCAAAAGCCTCTCCGATAACACCAGAACAAATCGAAATACGTAAGCTGAGGAAAAAGCTACAACGCATTGAAATGGAGAATGAAATATTAAAAAAGGCTACCGCGCTCTTGATGTCAGACTCCCTGAAC
>NZ_MDGW01000217.1:0-3310 GCF_001712525.1 Shigella sp. FC1661 | reverse complement strand
AACACGCCAGTTCGCCCGGATGTTGGGACTTGAACCGAAGAACACGGCGGTGCGGAGTCCGGAGAGTAACGGAATAGCAGAGAGCTTCGTGAAAACGATAAAGCGTGACTACATCAGTATCATGCCCAAACCAGACGGGTTAACGGCAGCAAAGAACCTTGCAGAGGCGTTCGAGCATTATAACGAATGGCATCCGCATAGTGCGCTGGGTTATCGCTCGCCACGGGAATATCTGCGGCAGCGGGCTTGTAATGGGTTAAGTGATAACAGATGTCTGGAAATATAGGGGCAAATCCACTCCACCTTCAAAAATATGTATTTCAGCGGCGACGGCGCGCGTCGCGATGAAGATGGCTATTACTGGATCACCGGGCGTGTGGACGACGTGCTGAACGTCTCCGGTCACCGTCTGGGGACGGCAGAGATTGAGTCGGCGCTGGTAGCGCATCCGAAGATTGCCGAAGCCGCCGTAGTAGGTATTCCGCACAATATTAAAGGTCAGGCGATCTACGCCTACGTCACGCTTAATCACGGGGAGGAACCGTCACCAGAACTGTACGCAGAAGTCCGCAACTGGGTGCGTAAAGAGATTGGCCCGCTGGCGACGCCAGACGTGCTGCACTGGACCGACTCCCTGCCTAAAACCCGCTCCGGCAAAATTATGCGCCGTATTCTGCGCAAAATTGCGGCGGGCGATACCAGCAACCTGGGCGATACCTCGACGCTTGCCGATCCTGGCGTAGTCGAGAAGCTGCTTGAAGAGAAGCAGGCTATCGCGATGCCATCGTAACCCACAATTGCCGGATGCGAGTCGGTAACGGTTTGTAGGCCTGATAAGACGCGACAGCGTCGCATCAGGCATTGATTGCCGGATGCGGCGTAAACGCCTTATCCGGCCTACATTCGGCAAGGGTTACCCGAGCGTTAACCTTCTCCCATAAGGGAGCGGGAATTAAAACAATCCCTACATTACCTCTGGAGAATCTGTGATGAATGGCACTATTTATCAGCGGATAGAAGACAATGCGCATTTCAGGGAGTTAGTCGAAAAACGGCAACGGTTTGCCACCATCCTGTCGATTATTATGCTGGCAGTTTATATCGGCTTTATTTTACTGATCGCCTTCGCGCCCGGCTGGCTGGGCACGCCGCTGAATCCGAACACCAGCGTCACACGCGGTATTCCAATTGGTGTTGGAGTGATTGTGATCTCCTTTGTTCTCACCGGTATCTACATCTGGCGGGCGAACGGCGAATTCGACCGTCTTAATAATGAAGTCCTGCATGAGGTACAAGCATCATGAAAAGAGTTCTGACGGCGCTTGCCGCCACACTCCCTTTCGCAGCTAACGCCGCGGATGCTATTAGCGGGGCCGTAGAGCGCCAGCCAACGAACTGGCAGGCGATTATTATGTTCCTGATTTTCGTCGTGTTTACGCTCGGCATTACCTACTGGGCATCAAAACGCGTACGTTCTCGTAGCGACTACTACACGGCAGGCGGCAATATCACAGGCTTCCAGAACGGGCTGGCGATTGCCGGTGACTATATGTCCGCCGCCTCATTTTTGGGGATCTCCGCGCTGGTGTTTACCTCCGGCTATGACGGCTTAATTTACTCGCTGGGCTTCCTGGTGGGCTGGCCGATCATTTTGTTCCTGATTGCCGAACGTCTGCGTAACCTGGGACGCTACACCTTTGCCGATGTAGCCTCTTACCGCCTGAAACAAGGGCCGATTCGTATTCTTTCGGCCTGTGGTTCTCTGGTGGTGGTGGCGCTTTACCTTATCGCCCAGATGGTAGGCGCAGGTAAACTGATCGAGCTGCTGTTTGGCCTTAACTATCACATTGCGGTGGTGCTGGTCGGCGTGCTGATGATGATGTACGTCCTGTTCGGCGGCATGCTGGCGACCACCTGGGTGCAAATTATTAAAGCCGTGCTGTTGCTGTTCGGTGCCAGCTTTATGGCCTTTATGGTGATGAAACACGTCGGCTTTAGCTTCAATAATCTGTTCAGCGAAGCGATGGCGGTACACCCGAAAGGTGTCGACATCATGAAGCCGGGCGGGCTGGTGAAAGATCCGATCTCCGCGCTCTCTCTGGGTCTGGGACTGATGTTTGGTACGGCGGGCTTGCCGCACATTCTGATGCGCTTCTTTACAGTCAGCGATGCCCGCGAAGCACGTAAGAGCGTGTTCTACGCCACCGGGTTTATGGGCTACTTCTATATTCTGACCTTTATTATCGGCTTCGGCGCGATCATGCTGGTTGGTGCGAATCCGGAATATAAAGACGCGGCGGGCCATCTGATTGGTGGTAACAACATGGCGGCCGTTCACCTGGCGAATGCAGTGGGCGGCAACCTGTTCCTCGGTTTTATTTCAGCGGTTGCTTTCGCCACTATCCTCGCGGTGGTTGCGGGTCTGACGCTGGCGGGCGCATCCGCGGTTTCGCATGACTTGTTCGCTAACGTCTTCAAAAAAGGTGCGACCGAACGTGAAGAACTGCGGGTATCGAAAATCACCGTCCTGATTTTGGGTGTGATTGCGATTATCCTCGGCGTGCTGTTTGAGAATCAGAACATCGCCTTTATGGTAGGCCTTGCGTTTGCCATCGCGGCGAGCTGTAACTTCCCGATCATTCTGCTTTCCATGTACTGGTCGAAACTGACTACCCGTGGCACGATGCTGGGCGGCTGGCTGGGGCTGATTACCGCAGTGGTGCTGATGATCCTCGGCCCAACTATTTGGGTACAGATCCTCGGTCACGAAAAAGCCATCTTCCCGTATGAATACCCGGCGCTGTTCTCTATCAGCGTGGCATTCCTCGGCATCTGGTTCTTCTCGGCAACCGATAACTCAGCGGAAGGTGCGCGCGAGCGTGAACTGTTCCGTGCGCAGTTTATCCGCTCCCAGACCGGCTTTGGCGTTGAGCAAGGCCGCGCACATTAATCTCTCCCCTTCCCCGGTCGCCTGACCGGGGAATACTCTTCCTCTCCAGCATGGGTAATGACTCCAACTTACTGATAGTGTTTTATGTTCAGATAATGCCCGATGACCTTGTCATGCAGCTCCACCGATTTTGAGAACGACAGTGACTTCCGTCCCAGCCTTGCCAGATGTTGTCTCAGATTCAGATTATGTCGCTCAATGCGCTGAGTGTAACGCTTGCTGATAACGTGCAGCTTTCCCTTCAGGCGTGATTCATACAGCGGCCAGCCATCCGTCATCCATACCACGACCTCAAAGGCCGACAGCAGGCTCAGAAGACGCTCCAGTGTGGCCAGAGTGCGTTCACCGAAGACGTGCGCC
>NZ_MDGW01000216.1:0-3311 GCF_001712525.1 Shigella sp. FC1661 | reverse complement strand
GGTAAGCCCGGCGGGGTGATGTTCCACAGCGATCAGGGCAGTCATTATACGAGCAGGCAGTTCCGGCAGTTATTGTGGCGATACCAGATCAGACAGAGTATGAGCCGGCGCGGAAACTGCTGGGATAACAGCCCAATGGAACGCTTCTTCAGGAGTCTGAAGAACGAATGGATGCCGGTGGTGGGTTACGTAAGCTTCAGCGAGGCAGCTCACGCCATAACGGACTATATCGTTGGATATTACAGCGCACTAAGACCGCACGAATATAACGGTGGGTTACCCCCAAACGAATCGGAAAATCGATACTGGAAAAACTCTAACTCGGTGGCCAGTTTTTGTTGACCACTTCAATTTGTGAAACAGGCTGTCACGTTCTTTGGTCCAGATCGTCATTTCGAAGAATCCTGGGAAGTTCCTGCGGTATCTGCAGCCAGACGCGAGGACCCGTACTTCAAAGCCAGTTACGACAACGTGGACTACAGCCAGATCCCGGCAGGATTCAGGGGGGGATTATGAGTCTTTTGAATGAAGTTCAGAAATTCATTGAAGCCCATCCGGGGTGTACTTCCGGAGACATTGCGGATGCTTTTGCAGGTTACTCACGGCAGTGCGTTCTGCAGTCAGCAAGCAAATTACGTCAGAGTGGTCGTGTGGCTCACCGTTGTGAAGGGGATACACGCAGACATTTCCCGCGCCTGACTGAGAGAGCGCAGGAGGCGGAACCGCAACCAGTTCGTGAAACCAGACCTGTGCGCAATTTCTATGTCGGCACTAACGACCCGCGGGAGATTTTGTGCCTGACCCGCCAGGCGGAAGAACTGGAGTCCAGGGGCTTATACCGTCGTGCTGCAACGGTGTGGATGGCGGCATTCCGTGAAAGCCACTCCCAGCCAGAACGAAACAATTTTCTGGCGCGTCGTGAGCAGTGTTTACGGAAAAGCAGTAAGCGCGCTGTATCGGGTGATGAGTGGTATCTGTCAGGGAATTACGTGGGGGCTTAATGAGTAATAAATATTGCCAGGCGCTGGTGGAACTGCGGAACAAACCAGCCCATGAACTGAAGGAAGTGGGCGATCAGTGGCGCACGCCGGACAACATTTTCTGGGGAATTAACACCTTGTTTGGTCCGTTTGTTCTGGATCTGTTCACTGACGGTGATAACGCCAAATGTGCCGCGTATTACACGGCGGAAGACAACGCGCTGGCGCATGACTGGTCAGAACGTCTTGCGGAGCTTAAAGGTGCTGCCTTTGGCAATCCCCCGTACAGCCGCGCCAGTCAGCATGAGGGGCAATACATCATCGGCATGCGTTACATCATGAAGCATGCCAGTGCCATGCGTGATAAAGGCGGGCGCTATGTTTTCCTGATCAAAGCTGCCACCAGCGAAGTGTGGTGGCCGGAAGATGCAGATCATATTGCTTTTATTCGCGGGCGTATTGGTTTTGAACTGCCTGCCTGGTTTATCCCGAAAGACGAAAAGCAGGTGCCAACAGGTGCTTTCTTCGCTGGTGCTATTGCTGTTTTCGACAAGACCTGGAAGGGACCGGCAATCAGCTACATCGGGCGCGATGAACTTGAGGCATGTGGTGAGGCATTTCTGGCGCAGGTTCGCCAGCAGGCGGAAAAACTGGTCAGGGAGATGGTGGCATGAAGCTAATACTGCCTTTTCCGCCCAGCGTGAACACGTACTGGCGACACCCCAACAAAGGGGCGTTTGCTGGTAAGAGCCTGATAAGCGCGGCGGGGCGAAAATTCCAGAGCGCGGCGTGCGCAGCAATAGTTGAGCAGTTACGTCGTCTGCCGAAACCAACGTCGGCACCTGCTTCAGTGGAGATCGTGTTGTTTCCTCCGGATAACCGGATCCGCGATCTGGACAACTATAACAAGGCGCTGTTTGACGCCCTGACCCACGCGGGTGTGTGGGAAGACGACAGTCAGGTGAAAAGAATGCTGGTGGAGTGGGGACCGGTTATCCCGAAAGGGAAGGTCGAGATCACTATCAGTAAGTACGAGAAAACGGCGGGTGCAGCCGCCTGATCAAGAGGAGAAACGAAGTATGAATAATCTGATGGTCATTGATGGTATTGAAGTTCGTCGTGATGCTTATGGGCGTTACAGCCTGAACGATCTGCATCGCGCAGCAGTAGCATCTGGTGCAAATGCCAGAACCAAGGAGCCGGGAAAGTTTATTTCCAGCCAACAAACTGTTGAGCTTGTTTATGAATTGACCAACACCCAGAATTTGGGTGTTGACCCGGTGAGTATGATTCATGGGGGAAATGAACGGGGAACGTATGTCTGCAAGGAACTGGTGTATGCCTATGCAATGTGGATCAGCCCGTCATTCCATCTGAAGGTGATCCGTACTTTCGACATGGTAACCAGCGCACCGGAAAAATTATCCGGACAGGCTGCTGACAAGATGCAGGCTGGTGTGATTCTGCTGGACTTTATGCGCCGGGAATTAAACCTGTCTAACTCTTCAGTGCTTGGTGCCTGTCAGAAACTCCAGGAGGCTGTTGGCTTACCGAATCTGGCACCGCGCTATGCCATTGATGCTCCTGCTGACGCGCCTGATGGCTCAAGTCGCCCCACGCTGTCGCTGAGTGCACTGCTGAAACAGTATGGTATCCGCCTTACGGCTAATCAGGCATATCACCAGATGGTTAAGCTGGGGATCGTCGAGCAGCGCGAACGATACAGCCGTACCGCGATTAACAACATCAAAAAATTCTGGTCGCTGACAGCGAAAGGCTGCATGTTCGGCAAGAACATCACCTGTCCTGCAAATCCGCGCGAGACGCAGCCGCATTTCTTCGAATCCCGATTCCCTGAGCTGTTAAAGCTGCTCGATACCGTTCATTGAGGTGACCGTGAGAGCACTACTGACCCCTGAAATTGCCCCGCGTATGGGGATCGTATTGTTCAGACCAGGTTCAGAGCTGATGCCCCTGTTTATGCAGGGGCGTGTCCTGCTGGAGCCTGAGCCGGAGCGTTATTCATCTTTCGCCAGTGGTGCCGTTCCGGCGGCATCACAACCGCTGGCGGATGATCCTGCCGTTCGGGCCGTGTTCCGCAATGAGGAAGTGATCCGTCGTGCTGGTGGCGTGGAATGTCTTGAAAGCTGGTTACTTCGTGAAAAAGGCTGCCAGTGGCCTCATTCCGACTGGCACAGCGAGAACATGACCACAATGCGACACGCTCCGGGTGCAATCCGTCTGTGCTGGCACTGTGACAATCTTCTCCGTGACCAGTTCACGGAACGGCTGGAATCAATGGCAACGGATAACTGTGCCCGCTGGGTGTTG
>NZ_MDGW01000215.1:0-3312 GCF_001712525.1 Shigella sp. FC1661 | reverse complement strand
CCCGCTGCCGTTCATCCTCTCCCGCACCTACAGCAGTTACCGGACAAAAACGCCCGCGCCGGTGGGGAGCCTCGGCCCCGGCTGGAAAATGCCTGCGGATATCCGCTTACAGCTGCGCGATAACACACTGATACTCAGTGATAACGGCGGCAGAAGCCTGTATTTTGAGCACCTGTTTCCCGGTGAGGACGGTTACAGCCGCAGCGAGTCACTGTGGCTGGTGCGCGGCGGCGTGGCGAAACTGGATGAAGGTCACCGGCTGGCCGCACTCTGGCAGGCGCTGCCGGAAGAACTCCGCTTAAGTCCGCATCGTTATCTGGCGACAAACAGTCCGCAGGGGCCGTGGTGGCTGCTCGGCTGGTGTGAGCGGGTGCCGGAAGCGGATGAGGTGCTGCCTGCGCCGCTGCCGCCGTACCGGGTACTGACCGGGCTGGTGGACCGCTTCGGGCGCACACAGACGTTCCACCGCGAAGCCGCCGGTGAATTCAGCGGCGAAATCACCGGCGTGACGGATGGTGCCGGGCGTCACTTCCAACTGGTACTGACCACGCAGGCGCAGCGGGCAGAAGAAGCCCGGCAGCAGGCCATTTCCGGCGGGACGGAACCGTCCGCTTTTCCTGATACCCTGCCGGGTTACACCGAATATGGCCGGGACAACGGCATCCGTCTGTCTGCCGTGTGGCTGACGCACGACCCGGAATACCCGGAGAATTTACCTGCCGCGCCGCTGGTGCGCTATGGCTGGACGCCGCGCGGCGAACTGGCGGCGGTGTATGACCGTAGTGGCAAACAGGTGCGCAGCTTTACTTACGATGATAAATACCGGGGCCGGATGGTGGCGCACCGTCACACGGGCCGGCCGGAAATCCGTTACCGTTACGACAGCGACGGGCGGGTGACAGAACAGCTTAACCCGGCAGGCTTAAGCTACACGTATCAGTATGAGAAGGACCGCATCACCATCACCGACAGCCTGAACCGCCGTGAAGTGCTGCACACGCAGGGTGAAGCCGGGCTGAAGCGGGTGGTGAAAAAGGAACACGCGGACGGCAGCGTCACGCAGAGTCAGTTTGACGCCGTGGGCAGGCTCAGGACACAGACGGATGCCGCAGGCCGGACAACAGAATACAGCCCGGATGTGGTGACGGGCCTCATCACGCGCATCACCACGCCGGATGGCAGGGCATCGGCGTTTTACTATAACCACCACAGCCAGTTAACGTCAGCCACCGGGCCTGACGGGCTGGAAATACGCCGGGAATATGATGAATGGGGCCGTCTGATTCAGGAAACTGCCCCTGACGGCGATATCATCCGCTACCGTTATGATAATCCACACAGTGACTTACCCTGCGCAACGGAAGATGCCACCGGTAGCCGGAAAACCATGACGTGGAGCCGTTACGGTCAGTTGCTGAGCTTCACCGACTGTTCCGGTTATGTAACCCGTTATGACCATGACCGCTTCGGGCAGATGACGGCGGTGCACCGCGAGGAAGGGCTGAGTCAGTACCGCGCATACGACAGCCGTGGACAGTTAATTGCCGTGAAAGACACGCAGGGCCATGAAACGCGGTATGAATACAACGCCGCCGGTGACCTGACCGCCGTCATTGCCCCGGACGGCAGCAGAAACGGGACACAGTACGATGCGTGGGGAAAGGCCATCCGTACCACGCAGGGCGAGCTGACGCGCAGTATGGAATACGATGCTGCAGGACGGGTCATCCGCCTGACCAGTGAAAACGGCAGCCACACCACCTTCCGTTACGATGTACTCGACCGGCTGATACAGGAAACCGGCTTTGACGGCCGCACACAGCGTTATCACCACGACCTGACCGGCAAACTTATCCGCAGCGAGGATGAGGGGCTGGTCACCCACTGGCACTATGACGAAGCAGACCGCCTCACGCACCGCACCGTGAATGGCGAAACCGCAGAGCAGTGGCAGTATGACAAACGTGGCTGGCTGACAGACATCAGCCATCTCAGCGAAGGGCACCGGGTGACGGTGCATTACAGGTATGATGAGAAAGGCCGGCTGACCGGTGAGCGCCAGACGGTGCATCACCCGCAGCCGGAAGCACTGCTCTGGCAGCATGAGACCAGACACGCTTACAACGCGCAGGGACTGGCGAACCGCTGTATACCGGACAGCCTGCCCGCCGTGGAATGGCTGGCCTACGGCAGCGGTTACCTGGCAGGCATGAAGCTCGGCGACACACCGCTGGTGGATTTCACCCGCGACCGCCTGCACCGGGAAACGCTGCGCCGCTTCGGCCGCTATGAACTCTCCACCGCTTACACCCCTGCCGGGCAGTTACAGAGCCAGCACCTGAACAGCCTGCAGTATGACCGCGATTACACCTGGAACGACAACGGCGAACTCATCCGCATCAGCAGCCCGCGCCAGACCCGGAGTTACAGCTACAGCACCACCGGCAGGCTGACCGGCGTTCACACCACCGCAGCGAACCTTGATATCCGCATCCCGTATGCCACAGACCCGGCAGGTAACCGCCTGCCCGACCCGGAGCTGCACCCGGACAGCACCCTCAGCATGTGGCCGGATAACCGTATCGCCCGTGACGCGCACTATCTTTACCGGTATGACCGTCACGGCAGGCTGACAGAGAAAACCGACCTCATCCCGGAAGGGGGTATCCGCACGGATGATGAGCGCACCCACCGGTACCATTACGACAGTCAGCACCGGCTGGTGCACTACACGCGGACACAATATGCAGAGCCGCTGGTCGAAAGTCGCTATCTTTACGACCCGCTGGGCCGCAGGGTGGCAAAACGGGTGTGGCGGCGTGAACGTGACCTGACGGGCTGGATGTCGCTGTCACGGAAACCGGAAGTGACCTGGTACGGCTGGGACGGCGACCGGCTGACCACAATACAGAACGACAGGAGCCGCATCCAGACGATTTATCAGCCGGGGAGCTTCACGCCACTCATCAGAGTTGAAACCGCCACCGGTGAGCTGGCGAAAACGCAGCGCCGCAGCCTGGCGGATACCCTTCAGCAGTCCGGCGGCGAAGACGGTGGCAGTGTGGTGTTCCCGCCGGTGCTGGTGCAGATGCTCGACCGGCTGGAAAGTGAAATCCTGGCTGACCGGGTGAGTGAGGAAAGCCGCCGCTGGCTGGCATCGTGCGGCCTGACGGTGGCGCAGATGCAAAGCCAGATGGACCCGGTGTACACGCCGGCGCGAAAAATCCACCTGTACCACTGCGACCATCGCGGCCTGCCGCTGGCGCTCATCAGCACGGAAGGGGCAACAGCGTGGTGCGCAGAATATGATGA
>NZ_MDGW01000214.1:0-3312 GCF_001712525.1 Shigella sp. FC1661 | reverse complement strand
TCTGGTGCGTACCGGGTTGAGAAGCGGTGTAAGTGAACTGCAGTTGCCATGTTTTACGGCAGTGAGAGCAGAGATAGCGCTGATGTCCGGCAGTGCTTTTGCCGTTACGCACCACCCCGTCAGTAGCTGAACAGGAGGGACAGCTGATAGAAACAGAAGCCACTGGAGCACCTCAAAAACACCATCATACACTAAATCAGTAAGTTGGCAGCATCACCTACAAATCTATTCTTTTGTCCCACCATTTTTCTTTATAATAACGGCCGAGTGCATATCGCGCAGTTAAGTAAGCTGCGATTGAGCCTGTAACAAGTCCGATAATTACCTTTGATATAAGGTCATGCCAATCCATTTTTATTTTTCCTACATTATGTTATATAATTGTTCATATCATACAATTGTTGAGTATAGATGTCTCGTTATTCATCAACATTTACTCCTGTTAAATTAGGGGGAGTATGTATTAAAAATATTCATCTGGGTCGTCTAAATATTTTTGATAAACTAATAGCAATAACACTATCAGTATTGCCTGCCCTCACATCGTTCTTGCTCTCGCGCGATTTTTAACTAAACACTAGCAGGATTTATCATGGTGCTACGCTACATTTACTTGTAGGGAGCTAAACAGATCATTGACGCTGAAAATATTCAAATTGTTAAAGAGCGAAGCGTCCTATGGGCGTTTTGTTGCTAACGAATCATCTTGGACTTCATATGCCCCAGGCGGCTACTTCGTGGGCATCCTGCCTGTTTGTTGTTTCGTTTTGGTACATTGTGTGTCCATGGGGTACATTGTCAAGTATAAAAAAACCTGCCGAAGCAGGTTCATAAATATTGATTAGGCCTTTATTTTGTATCTTCTTGGTTTTCCCGAGAAAATCACAGTGCCAATTATAGAGCAATTACCGTTAATCTTAATGTAGGGCTCAGGCCAGTTTGGGTGTAATGCTTTGAGATAACGCTGTGTTCCATCTTCTATCAATCGCTTGAAGGTGGTTTCGCCTGTATCGTGCATCAACGCAATAACGTCGTCACCGTGGCAAGCAGGGACTTCAGGATCAACAAAAATCATGTCTCCCGGACGGTACTCATCAATCATTGAATCACCAATCACCCGCAAGATATAAGTCATTTCGCCACAGGGTACAGGGCAGGGATAAGTTTCTGCTGTGCTCAAATCAACCTCAGAATAGCCAACTTCTTTCCATGCTCCGGCCTGTACCCATGATATGACAGGGACTAACGTTATTTGTTTGTTAGTGATTGAAACATCAGGTTTTTTTGTGATGTTCGTTGTCTGGTGTTCTTGATCGAGCCATCCGATAGGCAGGTCGAAACATTTTTCAATGTGTCGTGCCATGCTGTCACCGATATTTTTAGTAGCACCATCTCCCATAAACCTGCTGGTCTGGGTTGGCTCGCGATCAATCATAGTGGCAAAGGAAGAATTCCCGCCAACACCATCTCTCAGTTTTCTGGCGTTAGACCGCCGGATGTCATGGATTGTTTTCATAACGAAATTAAAACCCTTGTACCGCTAAGGTACAAGTATCGTGAAGGTTCATTTCAATCATGTAATATGTACGCTGGAGGTACATATTGTATGAAAGCGTATTGGGACTCTTTAACCAAAGAACAGCAGGGTGAGTTGGCCGGAAAAGTTGGCTCAACACAAGGCTACTTACGGCTGGTTTTCAATGGCTATAAAAAAGCCAGTTTTGTGCTGGCTAAAAAACTTGAGCAATGCACGTCAGGTGCAATTACGAAATCTGACTTAAGACCGGATATCTATCCGAAAGATTAGCAGAACACTTTCAATTTTTAACCACAGAACGATGAGGCTAATCGTGGGTAAGCATCACTGGAAAATAGAAAAACAGCCTGAGTGGTACGTGAAAGCTGTCAGAAAAACTATCGCAAAGTTGCCGGGTGGTTACGCTGAAGCGGCTGACTGGCTCGATGTAACAGAAAACGCTTTATTCAACCACCTTCGTGCAGATGGCGATCAGATTTTCCCGCTGGGATGGGCAATGGTTTTACAGCGTGCTGGTGGCACTCACTTCATTGCTGATGCTGTGGCGCAGTCTGCAAATGGCGTCTTTGTGTCTCTTCCTGACATCGAGGATGTGGACAACGCCGATATTAACCAGCGTCTGCTGGAAGTCATTGAACAGATCGGCAGTTATTCAAAACAGATTCGTTCAGCAATCGAAGACGGTGTAGTGGAACCGCATGAGAAGACAGCAATTAACGACGAGCTGTATCTCTCAATTTCGAAGCTGCAGGAGCATGCAGCACTTGTCTACAAAATTTTTTGCATTTCAGAAAGTAATGACGCCCGCGAGTGTGCAGCTCCGGGCGTCGTGGCGTCGATTGCTTCTGGTTGTGGAGAAACTAACGCATGAACAGTTTAACAACACACTACCGTCGCTCGCAACTGATTGCGCTTTCTGTACCGGGTGGAAAAGCGAAGGTGAAATATTGCTATGCAGTGAATGTACCAGGTGACAGGGAAATTGTAACCCACAGCTTTGCAGAGTGGGCTGTGGGTGATTTCAACCGGCAGAAGGAGACAGTCCTTTGCGACAAGTTAACCGCTGGTTCAAAGATCACTACGGAGTGCCCGTCAGAGTCATTCGTTGGGAGCCGGAAACACAGCGGGTTATCTACTCCGCGGAGGTTATGAGCATGAATGCTTCAGTCCGCTCGAACAGTTTCGTCGTAAATTCAGGGAAATAGAGGTCGGTCATGAGCACTAAATTAACCGGCTATGTATGGGATGGTTGCGCTGCATCAGGCATGAAGTTATCCAGCGTGGCAATTATGGCCCGCCTGGCTGATTTCAGTAATGACGAAGGTGTGTGCTGGCCATCAATTGAAACCATTGCCCGTCAGATTGGCGCGGGGATGAGTACCGTCAGAACGGCTATCGCACGGCTGGAAGCAGAAGGCTGGTTAACGCGTAAGGCGCGTCGCCAGGGTAACCGCTGAGGTAGCCTGAGTTTAACGGACACTCCTTCCTGAAATAGAATGGCATCAGAAGGAGCTAATAATGAGCAGAAAAAACCAACGTTACTCTAAAGAGTTCAAAGCCGAAGCTGTCAGAACGGTTCTTGAAAATCAACTTTCGATCAGTGAAGGCGCTTCCCGATTATCCCTTCCTGAAGGCACTTTAGGACAATGGGTTACCGCCGCCAGAAAAGGGCTCGGTACTCCTGGTTCCCGCACGGTGGCTGAACTGGAATCTGAAATTCTGCAACTGCGTAAGGCGTTAAATGAAGCTCGCCTTGAGCGAGATATATTAAAAAA
>NZ_MDGW01000213.1:0-3347 GCF_001712525.1 Shigella sp. FC1661 | reverse complement strand
GCGGTGGTCCCACCTGACCCCATGCCGAACTCAGAAGTGAAACGCCGTAGCGCCGATGGTAGTGTGGGGTCTCCCCATGCGAGAGTAGGGAACTGCCAGACATCAAATAAAACAAAAGGCTCAGTCGGAAGACTGGGCCTTTTGTTTTATCTGTTGTTTGTCGGTGAACACTCTCTCGAGTAGGACAAATCCGCCGGGAGCGGATTTGAACGTTGCGAAGCAACGGCCCGGAGGGTGGCGGGCAGGACGCCCGCCATAAACTGCCAGACATCAAATCAAGCAAAAAGGCCATCCGAAAGGATGGCCTTTTTGCTTTTCGAACTAACATTCAATTAATGGATTACCTGCGATAAAAATGCCCTCGTACGCTCTGATTTAGGATGCGTAAAAAATTCATCAGGTGCAGCTTGTTCCACTATCTCCCCACGATCCATAAAAATTACCCGGTCAGCGACGGTACGTGCAAACCCCATCTCATGTGTTACACACAACATTGTCATACCCGACTGCGCCAGCCCAATCATCGTATCCAGCACCTCTTTCACCATCTCCGGATCGAGCGCCGACGTTGGTTCATCAAACAACATAATTTTCGGCTTCATACACAGCGAACGCGCAATGGCAACGCGTTGCTGCTGACCACCTGAAATCTGTCCGGGAAACTTATGCGCATGTTCGGCAATTCTCACCCGCTCAAGGTAATGCATCGCCAGAGCTTCAGCCTCTTTCTTAGGCATCTTGCGTACCCAAATCGGTGCCAGGGTACAGTTCTGTAAAACGGTCAGATGAGGGAAGAGATTGAAATGCTGAAATACCATTCCCACTTCCTGCCTGATGCGCTCAATATTGCGGATATCTTCATTAAGTTCGATGCCATCTACGACAATCCGTCCCTGTTGATGTTCTTCCAGATGATTAATACAACGAATGGTTGTCGATTTACCGGAACCAGAAGGGCCACACAGAACGATCCGTTCTCCCGGTTGCACGGTTAAATTTATATTTTTCAAAACATGGAATTGTCCATACCATTTATGGACGTTTTCCAGCGTAATCATCGCGTTAGCAGGTTGCAGTAAAATTTGGCTCATAGTGTCCTCAATGCGGTGTACGCCCGGCGTTAAAACGTTTTTCCAGATGTTGGCTATAACGTGACATGCTGAAACAAAAGATCCAGTAGATCAGCGCGGCGAAAACATACCCTTCCGTCGACATACCCAACCAGGCGGGATCAACGGTTGCCTGCTGAACGCTACTGAAAAGATCGAACAAGCCGATGATGATCACCAGGCTGGTATCTTTGAAGAGTGCGATGATGGTATTTACCAGCCCAGGAATTACCAGCTTCAACGCCTGTGGCAGAATAACCAGCCCCTGAGTTTTCCAGTACCCCAACGCCAGCGACTCTGCCGCTTCATATTGCCCTTTAGGTAGGGCCTGTAATCCGCCTCGCACGACTTCCGCAACATATGCTGACTGAAACAGGATCACGCCAACCAGCACGCGGATCAGTTTGTCGATACTGGTGCCTTCTGCCATAAACAACGGCAGCATGACCGAAGACATAAACAATACGGTAATCAGCGGTACGCCGCGCCAGAACTCGATAAAAATGACCGATAAGATACGCACAATCGGCATATGGGAGCGGCGACCTAACGCCAGTAAGATCCCCCACGGTAGCGCCCCCGCAATCCCAACGGATGCAATAATTAAAGTTAGCGTCAGCCCGCCCCATTGCCGGGTTTCAACCCGCTCAAGACCAAAAAAACCGCCATACATCAGCCACCAGACAATCAGTGGGTAAATCACCGCCCAGACCGCAATATAGCGACCGCGATGCGGGAGTATTTTCCAGAACATTGGTGCGATTGACACAAGGCCAATCAGTAATGCCAGGTTAATTCGCCAGCGTTGGTCGTGTGGGTAAAGTCCATACATAAACTGACCAAATCGTTCGTGGATGAAGACCCAACAGGCACCGGCTTTTGTGCAGTCGGCACGCGTTGAGCCAACCCAGTTAGCCTGCAAAAATGCCCAGTTCAGCAACGGTGGGATCAGTTCCCACATCAACCATATGCAGCCAATAGTCAGCAGGCTATTGCTCCAGCTGGAGAACAGATTTTTTCGCACCCACACCATCGCGCGGCTTGAGTTATGGCTCGCTGGGCGCGAGGGCTGAGACAGCAATACTTTTGTCATCATGACTCCTTAGCGTTCAACGATCGCGATGCGGCGGTTATAGATATTCATCAGCAGCGAGATAGTCAGGCTGATAATCAGATAGACCGACATGGTCATGGCTATCGTCTCGATGGCTTGCCCCGTCTGGTTCAGCACGGTGCCAGCAAACAGCGAAACCATATCGGGATAGCCAATAGCGGCGGCAAGAGAGGAGTTTTTGACGATGTTGAGATACTGGCTGGTTAACGGCGGAATAATCACTCGCAGTGCCTGGGGAATAATGACCTGGCGTAGCGTAACCCCAGTGACCGAGCCGCTTCATGTTGACCATAAGGCACTGCCTGGATCCCAGCGCGGATAATCTCGGCGATAAATGCAGAGGTATAAACCGAAAGTGCCAGCGTTAAGGCTGCCAGTTCAGGAATTAAAACCATTCCGCCGCGGAAGTTAAAGCCTCGTAGGGCTGGGACATCCCAGTGTAGTGCTGCGCCAAAAAGCCATTGCGCCAGTAAAGGCAAACCGATGATCAACACTGCGGCGAACGGCCAGGTGCGGCGCAGTTGTCCGGTCTTTATCTGGTATGTTTTATTAAAGCGGAATAGCCCAACAGAAAGGACTATAGCCATAACAACAGCCAGGATAAACGCAATAAATCCGTCTCCCAGCTGCGGTGACGGAATATAAAGCCCACGATTGCTCAAAAAGGCCAGATCAAACGCGCTCACAGCCTGGCGCGTGGTCCGGGCAAATTGCGCAACACGGCAAAGTACCAGAAGAAGATTTGCAGCAGCGGGGGAATATTACGGAAGATCTCAATATAAATTGTGGATAGCTTTCGTAGCAGCCAGTTATCCGAAAGTCTCGCCAGACCGATAAAGAAGCCTAAAACAGAAGCGAACACAATACACAATGCAGAAACCAGTAGCGTATTGAGTAAGCCGACAATAAAAACGCGTCCGTAGGTGTCGCCCTGCTGGTAATCGCTCAAATGCTGGACAATACCGAAGCCAGCGCCGCGATCCAGAAAGGCAAAACCTGAAGTAATGCCACGATTACTGAGATTCGTAAGCGTAAACTGACCGCCGTATGTAGCCATTAAGCCTGTATTGGTAACGTAGGTGCCCACCTTTTCAACTAGTGGACACCTGTTATGGAACAGAAAG
>NZ_MDGW01000212.1:0-3349 GCF_001712525.1 Shigella sp. FC1661 | reverse complement strand
GGCAACGAGAGATGAGTTCGGGGTCGAGGTAATCCCCCAGAGAAGTCAGTGGGTTACGCAGAGAATCGTAACGGGATACCAGATCAAGAGCCTGTCCAATGTGCATAAAAAAATCCGGAAACAAGTGAGCGTTTCCGGATTCTTACACAGCCACTGGATCGGTCAACTGATCCTTAACTGATCGGCATTACTGACTGGAACCCCTCTTTATATTTGCACTTTTCCGCTGAACGATCGCGTCCGGCGGTGGAGCTGCTTGCCAGAGTGCCGCTGGAAAATGTCGAATATGTCGCCGATCTTGGCTGTGGCCCAGGTAACAGCACCGCCCTTCTACAACAACGTTGGCCTGCGGCCAGGATAACAGGCATCGACTCGTCTCCGGCGATGATTGCTGAAGCGCGCAGTGCTTTGCCAGACTGCCAGTTCGTGGAAGCAGACATCCGCAACTGGCAACCGGTACAGGCACTCGATCTGATTTTTGCTAATGCCTCACTGCAATGGCTGCCTGACCACTACGAATTGTTTCCTCACTTGGTTTCTTTACTTAATCCGCAGGGCGTGCTGGCAGTACAGATGCCAGATAACTGGCTGGAGCCGACCCATGTGCTCATGCGCGAAGTTGCCTGGGAACAAAACTACCCGGATCGCGGGCGTGAGCCGTTGGCTGGCGTTCATGCTTACTACGATATTTTGAGCGAAGCCGGATGTGAGGTCGATATCTGGCGAACCACCTACTATCACCAGATGCCGTCGCACCAGGCGATTATCGATTGGGTGACCGCCACTGGATTACGTCCGTGGTTACAGGATCTGACCGAGAGCGAACAGCAGCTTTTTCTTAAGCGCTACCATCAGATGCTGGAAGAGCAGTATCCACTGCAAGAGAACGGACAGATACTGCTGGCATTTCCGCGTCTTTTTATTGTTGCCCGGCGTATGGAGTAAATATCACGTCAGCTGGTAATGACGATCGGGAAGAATTTTTGCTGGAATTTCGGCTTCATCGTTCATCTGTAAGAGGTCAATTTCAATAGCGTTGCAGATGGCATCCAGCGGTAAATCATTGTTTTCAGTACCGAACGGTTCTTCCAGTTCTTCCGCCAGACAATCCAGCGAAATAAAAGTGTAGGAAATCAGCACAGAGATAAAAGGCGTCATGTAATGCAGGTCCACGACCAGCGCGAACGGCAGCATGATACAAAACAGATAAACAGTACGATGCAAAATCAGGGTGTAGGCAAAGGGAATTGGCGTATAGGCAATGCGCTCGCATCCTGCCAGGACCGCTGAAATATCATTAAGCCGATCGTTGAGGCTAATAAACAGGATATCTGAA
Source organism: Shigella sp. FC1661 (assembly GCF_001712525.1). Taxonomy (NCBI): domain Bacteria; kingdom Pseudomonadati; phylum Pseudomonadota; class Gammaproteobacteria; order Enterobacterales; family Enterobacteriaceae; genus Shigella; species Shigella sp. FC1661. The sequence continues at coordinate 2,013 of NZ_MDGW01000212.1, read as the reverse complement.
AGCTGCCCATTGCGGCGCTGAACCGCCAACCACTCCCCCATTATTAACAAGATACGGTTAGCTGGAGAGTTCGAAGCCAGTACAGGCTGAAGATCTTCAGTCTTGAGATAATGAGCCAGCACTTCCGCCTGTGGCTGTTTGCGTAATGTCATGCGTAAACAGTGGGCGAAGGCGATTTGCAGCCTGGCAAACTCCCTTACACTTGCCGAATCCGGCAATGTCGTTTTTACCTCACGTAGTAACGACCGTGAGGCAATCATCAACTGTCCCCAAAGTTTTCGCGCTTCAACGTAACGGGCGTACCCGGCATTATTACGAAAACCAAGAAAAATGGCGATGGCGACACCGAGAATGCTGAACGGTGCGAGGGTGAATTTGATGCCCAGATGCGTGTACCAGGGCAGCATGAAAATAACAGCGATAGAAAAGAGAAAATTGAGTAGTAAGCGCGAGGATATCTTGGATAATACTGAGCCGTGCCAGACAAAAATACGGCGCAGCCAGTGTTGTTGTGGACGAACAATCATGGTTATCTTCAGGCGTGGAAAAGTCGCCCTATTAAACGTGATTACGATCACATTCTCAAGACGCTACTTACAAATTACCTACAAGCTTACAACATTAACAGGCGCTGCATGTGGCACCTGTTAATGATAAAGGCATATAGAATGTTGTAACTAATATAGTGAAATAAGAAACCCGGTCGAAACCGGGTTCAGAGTATTAGCACAACGGGCGTACAGCTTCGCGCATCCCTTTTTCAAGAATCGCATCCAGGTCATTAGCAACCTGCTCGACCAGACCAGGCACTTGCGTCAGGTCCTGCTCCCAGTGGTCTTTTTCTGCCAAAACAATCGCTACCAGTTCCGGGGTGCCGATAACACGGTCACGATGCTGGCTCCAGAGTTGCTGATAACGTTCCAGCCAGTGTGCATCGTCCTGTACCGGATATGTTTCTCCGTTACGCTCACCGCGATAGAAGGCAATCAATGCCGCTAATGCGAAAGTAAGGCGCGCCGGAAGTGTGCCGTTTGCCTTCTGCCCTGCCAGCAGCTGCGGCAGGATGCGGGTGCGGAACTTGGTCATACCGTTGAGCGCGATAGACAGCAGCTGATGCTTAATGTACGGGTTACGGAAACGCCCGGTGACTGCACTGGCGAAAGATTCCAGTTCATCACGAGGCAAATCCAGTACCTGAATAATTTCTTCGTAGATGGCTTTTTCAACGAATGCGCAAATTTCAGCATCGTTCATCGCTTCACCTACGGTATCCAGCCCTGCCTGGAACGCCACCGGCACCAGCGCGGTGTGCGCACCGTTGAGGATTGCCGCTTTGCGTTCTTTATACGGTTTAATATCGTCAACAATCAGCACATTGAGCGGATATTTGTCCAGGCGCAGCTCAGTCGCTAAGGATTTCGGCCCCTGAATCACAAACAGGTAAAAGTGTTCAGCGGTGTCGAGAAAACCATCGTGATAACCCAGTTCTTCTTCCAGTTTAGCCACTTCATCGCGCGGATAACCGGTAACGATACGGTCCACCAGCGTAGAACAGAAGCTGTTAGCCTGATCCAGCCATTGAATAAATGCTTCTGGCAGTGCCCACTCTTGCGCATAGCGCAGCACCAGTTCACGCAACGCGTCGCCATTGTAGTCAATCAACTCACACGGAATGATGATCCAACCTGAAGTGGCACACTGAATTTGGCCACCTGAACAGAGGTGATATGCTCACCTCAGAACAACACAGGTGCTCCAATGAAAAAAGAAATTTTAGCGCAGAGTTTAAACGCGAATCCGCTCAACTGGTTGTTGACCAGAAATACACGGTGGCAGATGCCGCCAAAGCTATGGATGTTGGCCTTTCCACAATGACAAGATGGGTCAAACAACTGCGTGATGAGCGTCAGGGCAAAACACCAAAAGCCTCTCCGATAACACCAGAACAAATCGAAATACGTAAGCTGAGGAAAAAGCTACAACGCATTGAAATGGAGAATGAAATATTAAAAA
>NZ_MDGW01000211.1:0-3381 GCF_001712525.1 Shigella sp. FC1661 | reverse complement strand
GGCGCACGTCTTCGGTGAACGCACTCTGGCCACACTGGAGCGTCTTCTGAGCCTGCTGTCGGCCTTTGAGGTCGTGGTATGGATGACGGATGGCTGGCCGCTGTATGAATCACGCCTGAAGGGAAAGCTGCACGTTATCAGCAAGCGTTACACTCAGCGCATTGAGCGACATAATCTGAATCTGAGACAACATCTGGCAAGGCTGGGACGGAAGTCACTGTCGTTCTCAAAATCGGTGGAGCTGCATGACAAGGTCATCGGGCATTATCTGAACATAAAACACTATCAGTAAGTTGGAGTCATTACCCATTCAACTGCGATATTTGTAAAAACATTAAACAGGCAACAATAAAATGACATTACCAACAACTATTTATTCATTCCCCGCATATTTACCTCGTTTTTCGTCCACCGACAAACCAGCAAAATTAAAATTTCATCAATACGCACGCGCTACATTACTGTCAAATCGTGGAAGAGATCATAATTGCGATGGCAGACGTACTGTTGAGATCCACAAACTAGATCTCTCTGACTGGCAAGCATTCAATAAGTTAGCAACGAAGTGTAATGCTTACGATGGAGTAACAATGAATGGTGATAATTCTTTTGGATGGAACCATGAAGCTACATTAGATAATATTCACGCCCAGAAATACAATAAAGCTTACGCGGGTGCGAGGTTAACCGCAGAACTGAAATATTTATTGCAAGATGTCGAATCCTTCGAACCCAACAGTAAATACACAATACACAAAGTGGTTTTGGGACCTGGTTATGGTACTCCAGACTATACCGGCCAAACGATAGGATACGTTGTAACCCTTCCTGCCCAAATGCCTAATTGCTGGTCATCTGAACTACCAACAATCGATCTTTATATCGACCAACTTCGCACTGTTACAGGCGTTTCTAATGCCCTCGGATTCATCATTGCTGCATTGCTAAACGCGTATTCTGATTTACCCCATGATTTGAAAATTGGTCTGCGTTCCTTATCAAATTCAGCAGCAATCTACTCGGGTTTAGGTTTCGAGCGAGTGCCGCAGGACCGAGACATAAGGAGTGATCGTATGCATCTAACGCCAGCAAACCATCCTGACTTATGGACACAAGAGAATGGTGAATGGATCTACTTGCGAAACTAATACCTGACGAAAAATAGAAAGCAAAACGCCGACCAATGGTCGGCGTTTTTACGTCTCGTTGAATAACGAATTATTCAGCTACTACGTTTACGATCACTTTCGCGAATACTTCGCTGTGAACCTGGAAGCTCACTTCGTGTTCGCCAGTGGTACGCAGAACGCCGTTCGGCAGACGAACTTCGCTCTTAGCCACTTCAACGCCAGCTGCAGTTACAGCGTCAGCGATGTCGCGAGTACCGATGGAACCGAACAGTTTACCTTCGTCGCCAGCTTTAGACGCGATGGTAACAGTTTCCAGTGCATTGATTTTCTCAGCGCGAGCATTAGCAGCTGCCAGAACTTCAGCCAGTTTAGCTTCCAGTTCAGCGCGACGTGCTTCGAAGAATTCAATGTTTTTCTTGGTAGCTGGAACAGCTTTACCCTGCGGTACCAGGAAGTTACGAGCATAGCCCGCTTTAACGTTTACCTGATCACCTAGGCTACCCAGGTTTGCTACTTTATCAAGCAGAATAACTTGCATTACCTTATCCTCTCAAAGTCGTATTAATGGACCGTGACCGATTACTGATGGCGATCAGTGTACGGCAGCAGGGACAGGTAGCGAGCGCGTTTGATAGCGCGAGCCAGCTGACGCTGGTATTTTGCACGGGTACCGGTGATACGGCTTGGGACAATCTTACCGCTTTCGGTGATGTAGTTTTTCAGCGTAGCGATATCTTTATAGTCGATCTCTTGAACGCCTTCCGCGGTGAAACGGCAGAACTTGCGACGACGGAAATAACGTGCCATATGGCTAGTCTCCAGAATCTATCAATTCAATCTGCTCGGCATGCAAAACCATTTTGCTCAGTCCGTTCTTTGCCTTGTGGCATGAAATGAACCCCTGAACGGTTATGCGACTGCCGACCGTTATACTGTGAGTAATGGCCTGGTTTTCGTGTCCGCTAACAATAACGGGCATTTGGCACCACGCCTGCCGGTGAAAACCGGCTTCCTCCTGCACAGAACGATGCTCAAGCACGAACTGGCAGTGAGGAATTCCTGATGGACTGACCTTTCGAAGGGGAGTCCTGCACACGGTGCCGGACAACACCAGACGGTTGGTCATCAGAAATTACTCTTCAGAATCCCCAGCTTCAGCATCATCAGCGGTTTCGTTTGCGAAATCATCGCGACGCTCACGGCGCTCGTCTTTCGCTTTAACCATCGGAGATGCTTCGGTAACAGCGTGCTTGGTACGCATAACCATGCTGCGGATAACGGCATCGTTGAAGCGGAAGGTAGTTTCCAGCTCATCGATCACTTCCTGCGGAGCTTCAACGTTCATCAGAACGTAGTGTGCTTTGTGCAGTTTGTTGATCGGGTAAGCCAGCTGACGGCGGCCCCAGTCTTCCAGACGGTGGATCTTGCCTTCTGCACCAGTGATGGCAGCAGTGTAGCGCTCGATCATGCCCGGAACCTGTTCGCTCTGGTCAGGATGGACCATAAAAACGATTTCGTAATGACGCATCGAATTGCTCCTTACGGATTATTCAGCCTCCTGTCTGGGTCAGCCGAATCCCGGGGAGGCAAGGAACGTGTTAAAGGTCGGCTGAAAAATGACGCGTTATAGTACTTGTATGCCCCACTAAACTCAAGGCCAGCCGACAAATAAATCTCATCTTTCGCTCAAAAGAACTAACTCGCTGATTTGAAGTTCATCACATTCCGTCACAGTGTTTTTTCGAACAACTGCATCAGAAATGGTCACCATCAACTTCTTTATCATTGATTAAAATTAAATCAGAAGATCATCACAGAGGAGAGCACACAAAGTCAGCCGTCGAGGAGGTATCTATGTTCAGTCGTGTTTTAGCCCTTCTGGCTGTGCTTTTGCTAAGTGCAAATACATGGGCAGCCATTGAAATTAATAACCACCAGGCCAGAAATATGGACGACGTACAGAGCTTAGGCGTGATTTATATCAATCATAATTTCGCCACTGAAAGCGAAGCACGTCAGGCATTAAATGAAGAGACAGATGCGCAGGGCGCAACGTACTACCACGTAATTCTGATGCGGGAACCGGGGAGTAACGGCAATATGCACGCCAGCGCGGATATTTATCGCTAGGGTGATGCTGCCAACTTACTGATTTAGTGTATGATGGTGTTTTTGAGGTGCTCCAGTGGCTTCTGTTTCTATCAGCTGTCCCTCCTGTTCAGCTACTGACGGGGTGGTGCGTAACGGCAAA
>NZ_MDGW01000221.1:0-30042 GCF_001712525.1 Shigella sp. FC1661 | reverse complement strand
CGCAGAGAATCGTAACGGGATACCAGATCAAGAGCCTGTCCAATGTGCATAAAAAAATCCGGAAACAAGTGAGCGTTTCCGGATTCTTACACAGCCACTGGATCGGTCAACTGATCCTTAACTGATCGGCATTACTCCACGAGGGAGCCTGATATTATTTTGTGAAATCCAGCGGCGCATGGTCAGTGCGTATTTGCAGCGCAACGTTATCAAAGGTGATCATCGTCGATTTACAAAAAATACACTTAGCGCCCAAAGGATTTCGCTCCGTCACATCGAATGCCGATGTGCGGTACTGTGAACCATGACAACATGGACAGCGGAAATGGAGATGTTGAGTAATAACGGCAACCTTAGAGCGTAACAACGTTCGCTGCCGCGGGGCCACGTTGCCCCTGCTCAATAGAAAATTCAACTTTCTGATTTTCGTTCAGCGTGCGGAATTCATTGCTCTGGATGGCAGTGAAATGGACGAAAACGTCTTTGCTGCCATCATCAGGAGTGATAAAGCCAAAACCTTTATCTGCGTTAAACCATTTTACTAAACCAGTCATTTTATTAGACATATTTTACTTCCTTCATTTTGGGCCTTTCGGCAAACAGGGCTTTAATACAGAAACTACTTAGTGTTCAGGAGAGAGACTCAAAAGAAGGGGATAATGCCTGATAATGAGAACTGCTTTAGTAAACTACTTTGTATGCTGTCTGTCTTTCAAACCGACGCAGCTATTAACGCATGATAATTGAGATTAAGCAAATTTTATTTTAGCCGTCCGGCGGTCTTAAATATCGCTGGCTTTATTTTATTAACCCCGTATAGTGCAGCGCAGTATTTTCAGTAAGGAATTTGTTTGTCCCGTAAAATGACAGGAATTGTCAAAACCTTTGATCGCAAAAGCGGCAAAGGATTCATTATCCCCTCCGACGGTCGTAAAGAAGTTCAGGTCCATATTTCCGCATTCACTCCCCGCGACGCAGAAGTGCTTATACCAGGATTACGTGTGGAATTTTGCCGCGTAAATGGCCTGCGAGGACCAACAGCGGCAAATGTTTATCTCTCTTAATATGACGCTGCTTGTTTAAAGCTGACTGGTTTTATTGGAATAGTGCAATAGTCAACATCATATATTATAACATCAGTTACTTTTCCACAAAGAAACTAATCCATTTAAGCGAATATCTCTGCACCTAATAGTTATAAATGCCATTTAACAGCCAGTTATAGTACCACTTGAAACTATATTACCAACAATAATTAATAGCTTTCGTAACAATTTCCTTATCTTTAATTTGTATTTTGCTAAGATTTATCTTATGCTCACAAGTCGTATTTCCAGAGGGGGATAGTTAACAATCTTATATTTCCCTCTGCGCGCCTTTCCTACCCGCAGTATATAGTGCAAGCGGTATGAGGAAAGGGAGATTTCACAAGGATGTTATACTCAAAGTAGACAATCCTGATCTCAAGCGTACGTATTGTCCATGCGATGAATAAAGGAAAAGTTATGAAACACAAGCTTTCTGCAATCCTTATGGCCTTCATGTTGACGACGCCAGCTGCGTTTGCTGCCCCTGAAGCAACAAACGGGACCGAGGCAACGACGGGTACTACTGGCACCACAACGACCACTACCGGCGCAACCACGACTGCTACTACCACTGGTGGCGTGGCTGCTGGCGCTGTCGGCACGGCGACAGTTGTCGGTGTGGCAACGGCTGTTGGTGTGGCGACGTTGGCAGTTGTTGCAGCAAATGACAGTGGCGATGGCGGTTCTCATAACACCTCAACCACCACGTCCACTACACGCTAATACTGCTTTAACGCGTCGAAATTAAAGTTAAATGATACCCGGTTGCGATATTCGTACCGGGCTTTAAAGATTTGCATTTTTTTAATTAACCTTTCAAGGATTAAAGGTGCGCCCTCTTATTTTATCGATTTTCGCACTATTTCTTGCGGGATGTACGCACAGCCAGCAAAGTATGGTCGATACATTTCGCGCCAGCCTTTTCGATAATCAGGATATCACCGTAGCGGATCAGCAGATCCAGGCGTTGCCTTATTCCACGATGTATTTACGCCTTAATGAAGGGCAACGAATCTTTGTGGTACTGGGATATATAGAACAAGAACAAAGCAAATGGTTATCCCAGGATAACGCCATGCTGGTTACCCACAATGGACGTCTTTTAAAAACCGTCAAACTTAATAATAATCTGCTGGAAGTGACAAATTCCGGGCAGGACCCTCTGCGTAACGCGCTGGCAATAAAAGATGGCAGCCGCTGGACGCGCGATATTCTCTGGAGTGAAGACAACCATTTTCGCTCTGCGACCCTGAGTTCTACTTTTTCCTTTGCTGGATTAGAGACGCTGAATATTGCGGGTCGCAATGTGCTGTGTAATGTCTGGCAGGAAGAGGTGACTTCCACGCGGCCAGAAAAACAGTGGCAAAACACATTCTGGGTCGATTCGGCTACTGGCCAGGTTCATCAAAGTCGGCAAATGTTAGGCGCAGGGGTTATTCCCGTAGAAATGACGTTTCTTAAACCCGCACCATGAATAAATTACAGTCGTATTTCATTGCCAGCGTACTTTACGTAATGACACCCCATGCCTTTGCGCAAGGAACGGTGACTATTTATCTGCCTGGCGAACAACAGACACTTTCCGTTGGCCCCATGGAAAATGTTGTCCAGTTGGTGACACAACCGCAACTGCGCGATCGCCTCTGGTGGCCTGGTGCCTTGCTGACCGACTCTGCGGCGAAAGCTAAAGCGCTTAAAGACTACCAACATGTCATGGCACAGCTTGCTTCCTGGGAAGCAGAAGCTAACGACGATGTGGCGGCAACGATTAAATCCGTGCGCCAGCAGTTACTCAATCTCAATATCACTGGTCGCTTACCGGTCAAACTGGACCCTGATTTTGTTCGAGTGGATGAGAACAGCAATCCCCCGTTGGTCGGGGACTATACGCTCTATACCGTACAGCGTCCGGTGACTATTACTCTGCTGGGTGCGGTTTCTGGGGCCGGGCAATTGCCCTGGCAGGCAGGCCGTAGCGTTACCGATTATCTGCAAGATCACCCCCGCCTTGCAGGCGCGGACAAGAATAACGTTATGGTGATTACGCCTGAGGGTGAGACTGTCGTCGCCCCTGTTGCCCTGTGGAATAAAAGACATGTGGAACCACCGCCTGGCAGCCAGCTTTGGTTGGGCTTTTCTGCGCATGTACTGCCCGAAAAATATGCTGATTTAAATGACCAGATTGTGTCTGTTTTAACGCAACGTGTTCCTGACTGATGAAGAAGAATTCTTATCTTTTAAGCTGCCTGGCCATTGCCGTCTCCAGTGCCTGTCATGCTGAAGTATTAACCTACCCGGATCCGCTGGGTTCGTCGCAATCAGACTTTGGCGGCACAGGATTGTTGCAGATGCCAAATGCGCGCATCGCACCGGAAGGTGAATTCAGCGTCAACTACCGGGATAACGATCAATACCGGTTCTACTCCACCTCCGTGGCGCTGTTCCCATGGCTGGAAGGCACCATTCGTTATACGGATGTGCGCACACGCAAATATAGCCAGTGGGAAGATTTCAGCGGCGATCAGTCATACAAAGACAAATCATTCGATTTTAAACTTCGCCTGTGGGAAGAAGGTTACTGGCTACCGCAAGTGGCGTTTGGTAAACGTGATATTGCTGGTACGGGTCTGTTTGACGGTGAGTATCTGGTGGCCAGCAAGCAAGCGGGGCCATTTGATTTCACCCTCGGGATGGCATGGGGCTACGCCGGTAATGCGGGCAATATTACCAACCCGTTTTGCCGGGTGAGCGATAAATATTGTCATCGCGCAGAGTCTCACGATGCGGGCGATATCAGCTTTAGCGATATCTTTCGTGGCCCGGCTTCCATCTTTGGCGGCATTGAGTATCAAACGCCGTGGAATCCCCTGCGTCTGAAACTCGAATACGATGGCAACAATTACCAGAATGATTTCGCTGGCAAACTGCCTCAGGCAAGCCATTTCAACGTCGGCGCAGTTTATCGCGCTGCCAGCTGGGCAGATCTCAACCTGAGTTATGAACGCGGTAACACGTTGATGTTTGGCTTCACGTTACGGACCAATTTCAACGATCTGCGCCCTGCCCTGCGCGATACGCCAAAACCGGCATATCAACCTGCGCCTGAATCTGAAGGATTGCAGTACACCACAGTAGCGAACCAACTTACCGCGCTGAAGTACAACGCAGGTTTTGAAGCACCGGAAATTCAGCTGCGCGATAAGACGCTGTATATGTCTGGTCAACAATACAAATACCGTGATTCTCGCGAAGCGGTCGATCGTGCCAACCGGATTCTGGTGAATAACCTGCCGCAAGGCGTTGAGAAGATTAGCGTGACGCAAAAGCGCGAGCATATGGCGATGGTGACTACCGAAACCGACGTAGCCAGCCTGCGCAAACAGCTGGCTGGTACAGCGCCTGGTCAATCAGAGCAACTTCAACAACAACGTGTTGAAGCAGAAGATCTTTCTGCCTTTGGTCGGGGCTACCGTATTCGTGAAGATCGCTTTAGCTACTCTTTCAACCCAACACTTTCACAGTCGCTGGGCGGCCCGGAAGATTTCTATATGTTCCAGCTGGGGCTGATGCCCAGTGCCCGCTACTGGTTTACCGACCACCTGCTGCTTGATGGCGGTATTTTCACCAATATTTACAACAACTACGACAAGTTTAAGTCTTCGCTGTTGCCCGCGGACTCTACCCTGCCCCGCGTGCGCACGCATATCCGTGATTACGTTCGCAATGACGTTTATCTCAACAACTTGCAGGCGAACTACTTTGCCGACTTAGGCAATGGTTTCTATGGCCAGGTGTATGGCGGTTATCTGGAAACGATGTACGCCGGTGTCGGTTCCGAGCTGCTTTATCGCCCGCTAGATGCCAGCTGGGCGCTGGGTGTGGACGTTAACTACGTGAAGCAACGTGACTGGGACAACATGATGCGCTTCACCGATTATTCCACGCCAACTGGTTTCGTGACGGCTTACTGGAACCCGCCGACGCTCAATGGCGTACTGATGAAACTTAGCGTTGGGCAATATCTGGCAAAAGATAAAGGCGCAACGATCGACGTCGCCAAACGCTTTGACAGCGGCGTGGCGGTAGGGGTATGGGCGGCAATCAGTAACGTATCTAAAGATGACTACGGCGAAGGCGGCTTTAGTAAAGGTTTTTATATCTCGATTCCATTCGACTTGATGACCATTGGACCTAACCGCAACCGCGCGGTGGTTTCGTGGACACCATTGACGCGTGATGGTGGACAAATGCTGTCACGCAAATACCAGCTCTATCCAATGACGGCAGAGCGAGAAGTACCGGTTGGACAATAACCTGACGTAATTCATAACATTACATTGACTGATAAATATAAACCAATGAAAAAGAACATTTTTAAGTTTTCGATACTGACATTGGCTGTTCTGTCTTTGACAGCATGTACCCTTGTTCCTGGTCAGAATTTATCGACCAGTAACAAGGATGTCATTGAACTACCTGACAATCAGTATGACCTGGACAAAATGGTCAATATCTATCCCGTCACGCCAGGATTGATTGATCAGTTGCGCGCCAAACCGATTATGTCGCAGGCTAACCCGGAGCTGGAGCAGCAAATCGCAAACTATGAATATCGTATCGGGATTGGTGATGTGTTGATGGTTACGGTCTGGGATCACCCGGAACTAACCACCCCCGCAGGGCAATACCGTAGCGCCAGTGATACCGGCAACTGGGTTAACGCCGATGGTGCGATTTTCTACCCCTATATTGGTCGCCTGAAAGTGGCCGGGAAAACACTTACCCAGGTACGCAACGAGATTACAGCGCGTCTCGATTCAGTCATTGAAAGCCCGCAAGTCGATGTCAGCGTCGCGGCGTTCCGATCGCAAAAAGCGTACGTCACCGGCGAAGTCAGCAAATCGGGTCAGCAGCCGATTACCAATATTCCTCTGACCATCATGGATGCGATTAACGCCGCGGGCGGTCTGACCGCAGATGCAGACTGGCGCAACGTGGTGCTCACCCAGAATGGCGTAAAGACCAAAGTGAACCTCTATGCGCTGATGCAGCGTGGCGACTTGCGCCAGAACAAACTGCTGCACCCGGGCGATATTTTATTTATTCCGCGCAACGATGATCTGAAAGTCTTCGTGATGGGTGAAGTGGGTAAACAGAGCACGCTGAAAATGGACCGCAGCGGTATGACCCTGGCGGAAGCGCTGGGTAACGCTGAGGGTATGAATCAGGATGTCGCTGATGCGACGGGGATTTTTGTTATTCGTGCAACGCAAAACAAGCAGAATGGCAAAATCGCCAATATTTATCAGCTGAATGCGAAGGACGCATCGGCAATGATACTCGGAACGGAATTCCAGCTTGAACCTTACGACATTGTTTATGTCACTACCGCGCCGCTGGCTCGTTGGAACCGTGTGATTTCTCTGCTGGTACCGACGATTTCCGGGGTGCATGACCTGACAGAGACTTCACGGTGGATTCAAACATGGCCCAACTAAAATTTAACTCAATCCTGGTGGTTTGTACCGGCAACATTTGCCGTTCGCCCATTGGCGAGCGCTTGCTGCGTAAACGTCTGCCAGGCGTAAAAGTCAAATCGGCAGGTGTTCATGGTCTGGTAAAACACCCTGCAGATGCGACAGCAGCAGATGTTGCCGCTAATCATGGCGTATCTCTTGAAGGACATGCCGGACGTAAGCTCACTGCTGAGATGGCACGAAATTACGATCTGATTCTGGCAATGGAGTCAGAGCATATTGCTCAGGTTACCGCAATCGCTCCCGAGGTCCGCGGGAAGACAATGCTGTTTGGGCAATGGCTGGAACAGAAAGAGATCCCGGATCCCTATCGTAAAAGTCAGGACGCATTTGAACATGTCTACGGTATGTTGGAGCGCGCCAGTCAGGAATGGGCGAAGCGCCTCAGCCGGTAATTTGAGTTTATAAAATACGATGACAACTAAAAATATGAATACGCCACCAGGCAGTACTCAGGAAAATGAGATCGATCTGCTTCGTCTGGTCGGCGAGTTATGGGATCACCGTAAGTTTATTATCAGCGTGACCGCGTTATTCACGCTGATCGCTGTCGCTTACTCGCTGTTAAGCACACCAATTTATCAGGCAGATACTCTGGTCCAGGTTGAGCAAAAACAGGGCAACGCCATTCTCAGCGGCCTGAGCGATATGATCCCTAACTCATCGCCCGAGTCTGCACCGGAGATTCAACTGCTGCAATCGCGCATGATTCTCGGTAAAACCATTGCTGAACTGAATCTGCGCGACATAGTTGAGCAGAAGTATTTTCCGATTGTGGGTCGCGGCTGGGCGAGATTAACCAAAGAAAAACCAGGTGAGCTGGCGATCAGCTGGATGCATATTCCACAACTGAATGGTCAGGATCAGCAACTGACACTCACGGTTGGGGAAAACGGCCACTATACACTGGAAGGTGAAGAGTTCACCGTCAATGGTATGGTCGGCCAGCGTCTGGAAAAAGATGGCGTTGCGCTGACTATCGCGGACATTAAGGCCAAACCAGGAACACAGTTTGTCCTGAGCCAGCCTACCGAACTGGAAGCGATTAACGCATTGCAGGAAACCTTTACCGTTAGCGAACGCAGTAAAGAAAGCGGGATGCTGGAACTTACCATGACTGGTGATGATCCCCAGTTGATTACTCGTATTCTGAACAGCATCGCTAACAACTATTTGCAACAGAATATCGCTCGCCAGGCGGCGCAGGATTCACAAAGCCTTGAATTCTTACAGCGCCAGTTGCCTGAAGTGCGCAGCGAGCTGGACCAGGCGGAAGAAAAACTCAACGTTTATCGCCAGCAGCGCGATTCGGTTGACCTTAACCTAGAAGCCAAAGCCGTTCTTGAGCAGATTGTGAACGTTGATAATCAACTCAATGAGCTGACTTTCCGCGAGGCAGAGATCTCCCAGCTGTATAAGAAAGATCACCCAACTTATCGTGCGCTGCTGGAAAAACGCCAGACGCTGGAGCAAGAACGCAAACGCCTGAATAAGCGGGTATCGGCAATGCCTTCCACTCAACAGGAAGTGTTACGTTTAAGCCGTGACGTAGAAGCGGGCCGTGCGGTATATCTGCAATTACTTAACCGCCAGCAGGAGTTGAGTATTTCGAAATCCAGTGCCATTGGTAACGTGCGGATTATCGACCCGGCAGTCACTCAGCCGCAGCCAGTGAAACCGAAAAAAGCGTTGAACGTGGTGCTTGGTTTTATTCTTGGCCTGTTTATTTCGGTGGGTGCCGTGCTGGCGCGTGCGATGTTGCGTCGTGGTGTAGAAGCCCCGGAACAACTGGAAGAGCACGGCATCAGCGTTTATGCCACTATCCCAATGTCCGAGTGGCTGGATAAACGTACCCGTCTGCGTAAGAAAAATTTATTTTCTAATCAGCAGCGCCATCGTACTAAAAATATCCCCTTCCTGGCGGTGGATAACCCGGCGGATTCTGCTGTGGAAGCCGTACGTGCGCTACGAACCAGTCTGCACTTCGCTATGATGGAGACGGAGAATAACATTCTGATGATCACCGGTGCGACGCCAGACAGTGGTAAAACGTTTGTCAGTTCAACTCTGGCAGCGGTGATCGCCCAGTCCGATCAAAAAGTGTTATTTATTGATGCCGACTTACGCCGTGGTTATTCGCATAACCTGTTTACCGTGAGTAATGAACATGGCTTGTCGGAATATCTGGCAGGTAAAGATGAGCTCAACAAAGTGATCCAGCATTTTGGCAAAGGAGGCTTTGATGTGATTACTCGCGGTCAGGTGCCACCTAACCCGTCTGAACTGCTGATGCGCGATCGGATGCGTCAATTACTGGAATGGGCGAACGACCATTACGATCTGGTGATTGTCGATACGCCGCCGATGCTGGCGGTGAGTGATGCCGCGGTCGTGGGGCGTTCTGTTGGCACCAGCCTGCTGGTTGCGCGTTTTGGCTTGAACACCGCCAAAGAGGTGAGTTTGTCAATGCAGCGTCTGGAACAGGCAGGCGTCAATATTAAAGGCGCTATCCTCAATGGTGTGATTAAACGCGCCAGCACCGCTTACAGTTACGGCTATAACTATTACGGTTATAGTTACTCCGAGAAAGAGTAAAACTGAAAGTGGCCGGATGCGGCGTGAACGCCTTTTCCGGTCTACGCATTAGACAGTTCTTCGTTTGTCATCAGCCTCAGAGCATTCAGGTAACTGAATGCTCTTTTTTATGCATTACAAACTGCACGCCGGTATGCGTGCTTCATTCACGATTTGCGTAAAACCTGCCAACGAACACATGCCCTGCGCATTTCGCTCTTCACATCCTGCCAGGGTCAGTTTCACCTCTCCGGGCGGCGTATTTAATGACAGCGGCGTTTTATCACGCATCTGCTGTAAAGTCTGGAAGACCAGCGAAACCTGAATCCACTGGCTGTTATCGCTTAGCCGACGCCAGCGTTCAAACACCAGTTCACCACCTGGCGGCGTGTTATCCGGCTGACCGGGAAGCGTCCAGTTGAGCTCCAGTGCGCCGCCGAGATTTGCCAGATTAGTATCGTGTCCGGCAATAAACAGTACTGAAGTGGGTAATGTCACACCATACGCCTGTTTTTGCGGTGGATGGGGCGTCAACGCTGCCATGATCAAATCCAATAACGGGGTGGCGCGGCTGCGGGCAACCTCTGGCGTGCGTTGTAGCAAATAAAATTGCGCGTTATGCAAACTTAGCAAGGTGTTCCACTGGTGTGAATCGGTGATCCTTCCCCACCCCGGCTCTGGCATTCCCTGTGCTTGTTGCAGGAGAAATATCTCCGTCAGCATTGATGCGAGGCTTACCGCACCGGTTAATGAGACATTGTCGGCGCTCACCTTGAGTTCCGATGGTAATGCCTGCGTTAATGAACAGCTTTCGTCCTGTTTCTCACGTTTAAGGCACAAGTTTGATTGCGGAAAATTAAGCACCCGTTCCAGTTCGCGAAACGCCGTTTGCCGATGCCCGGTAAAGTCAGCAATTGACCCTCCTGCCTTGCTGAGGATCGCGTCAGTCACGTTCGCATTATCCAGTTGGCAAACGCCAGTTTTTAGAGGATTAAATAACGGATCGGGACTGGACGTATCTGCCTGGGTATGTACGGTTATTGCACAGTCAGGTGCCAGCCCGGCGGCGAAGGCTTCGCCTGTTTTACGGGTACGCTCGTCGACATCAGCAATAATCGCGACCTGACCAGGCTGCGGACAGCCCTTTTTTGCCAGCAATCCGTCGGCCACCAGACGCTGGCGTTGGTAATGTCCGAAATAGGCGATTAGCTCACCACCGCGCGGTGTCAGCCAACCCAGTTTTACCGGCCAGGTTGGCCATGCGTCTGGGGTGACATCCTGCATCAGTTGCGTGGCCTTGGTTGGAGCACGCACACCATGACGACTGACAATCACCACACTTTCCAGCTTCAGCTCCGGCTCACTCTGAGCGAATGCAGATTGCGAGGTTAACGGAATCAGAAGAGATAAAAATGGGATTAAGATCGCTTTCATCGATATGTTTCCGCTTTTCATATCTGACATTATTGATTGCCTGATGCGATGCTAATGCGCCGCATCAGGCCTACGTTCGTTAACTTTTCAGACGCGGGTCCAGCCATACCAACACAAGGGTGGAGAGCGAACACATCAACAAAATGCCGACGAACCAAAGTAAATACCACATTGTTCCTGCTCCTTAGTACAACTCGTTTTCGTTACGGCGGAGAGTTTCTGTTGTCATGCGCCCCCACATTTTGTAGTAGCTCCAGAGAGTGTAGAGCAACACAATGGGCAAAAATATCAGCACGATTACCAACATAATGCTCAGCGTCAGCTGGCTGGAAGAGCTGTCCCACAACGTCAGGCTGGAGATCGGACTCACGCTTGACGGCATGACGAAGGGGAACAGCGTGATGCCTGCCGTGAAAATCACGCCAAATTGCATCAATGACGCCATTAAAAATCCCCAACCTGGGCGACCACGATAAATCGCCATCACCGTCAGCAATGGGCAGAAGAACCCCAGCAGCGGGAAGATCCACAAAACGGGCGATTCGACGAAATTATTCATCCAGGCACCAGGTAGCACTGCCACCAGTTTCATTAACGGATTGGAAGGACCGTTAGCATCCTGGGCGAGCAGTACAAAGCCATCAATACCGACCCACAGCCAGTAACCCGCCAGCAAAAAGCACAGCATCACCAACAGTGCAGCGCGTTTGGTGGCCAGCTGTGAACGCAGATGAATCACACCAACAGTTTTCAGTTGTAACCAGACGCCACCTTGCAAAATCACCATCCCAAGGCTGAGCAATCCGCACAATAAAGGGAATGGCGTCAGCAGTTGCCAGAAGCTGCCGAGATACTCCACGCGTAATTGCGGTGTGAAGGCAAACGGCACGCCGAGCAACAAGTTGCCGAAGGCGATACCGAAGACTACCGGCGGCACCAGACTGCCGATGACCAGACCGGCGTCCCACATTTTACGCCAGCGTGCATCGGCGATTTTTCCGCGATAATCAAAGGCCAGCGGGCGGAAGAACAGTGAGCACAGCACCAGGATCATCGCCACATAAAAGCCGGAAAACGCCGCTGCATACACTCTGGGCCAGGCGGCAAATAATGCCCCACCAGCGAGGATCAACCAGACCTGGTTGCCTTCCCAGTGTGCACCAACGCTGTTTATCACTATCCGGCGTTCATCATCATTACGCGCCACCAGCGGCAGCAGACAGCCGATCCCCATGTCAAATCCGTCGGAGATCATAAAGACCACCAGGATCACGCCAATCAGCAGCCACCAGATGAAGCGCAATGTTTCATAATCAAACATGATTTTCTCCTTTACCCCTGTTGCTGCGTCGGTTGTTCACTCTGCATCGCGCTCGGCCCCAGACGGGCATATTTCTGCATCAGGTAGACTTCGGCGATTAAGAACAGGGTGTAAAGCCCTACGATCATGATCAGTGAGAAAGCCAGTTGTCCTGTGGTTAAAGCGGAGTGCGCGGAGTATGTCGGTAAGATGTCCTGTATCGCCCACGGCTGACGACCAAACTCGGTCATAAACCACCCGGCTTCAATCGCAATCCACGGCAACGGCAAACTCCAGAGCGCCATTTTCAGCACCCAGCGATGCTGGTCGATTTTGCCACGCAGCGTCTGGACAAGCGCAATCAGCATCACCAGTAGCAGCAGGGAACCACAGCCCACCATGATGCGGAAACTCCAGAATACCGGCGCAACCTGAGGTATCGCGCCACGCATCGCCGCCTGGTACTGTGCGGCTGTGACATGATTCATATCCGGCGCATAGCGGGAGAGCAACATGCCGTAGCCCAGGTCACCTTCCAGTTCCCGGAATGCCTGCAACACATGCGGCTCACGATTGCCTTGCGATATTTCCTGCATTAACAGCCAGGCCATACGTCCGCGTTGCAAACGTGGGTAGGTTTCAGCCATCAAATTCTTCAGACCCGGCACGGGTTTATCTAATGAGTGAGTGGCGAGGATCCCTAACAGCGCGGGAATTTTGATGGCAAAGGCGTTACGCTCTTGATCCTGTTCCGGCCAGGCAACCACATGGAACGGTGCAGGAGCAGGTTCCGTTTGCCACTCCCCTTCCATCGCCGCCAGTTTTACCGGTTGTACTTGCGCGACTTCATACGCAGAACTGTCTCCGAGTTGTAGCGTGCCGATAATCGCCAGAGTACCGAAGACGGAACCGATGGCAAACGAGCGTAATGCAACATCGCGCTCCCGTCCGCGCAGTAAATACCAGGCGCTGATCGCCATAATAAACATGGCCCCGGTCACGTAGCCCGCCATTACGGTGTGCACAAATTTCACCTGGCTGACCGGGTTAAAGACCAGCTCGCTGAAGCTGGTCATCTCCATACGTAGGGTGTCGATATCAAAATGCGCACCGGTCGGGTATTGCATCCAACCGTTGGCATTCAATATCCACAATGCAGAGAGATTTGAACCGAACGCCACCAGCCACGTCACCAGCAGGTGCTGGTATTTATTCAGCCGCTGCCAGCCGAAGAAGAAAAGCCCGACAAAGGTGGATTCGAGGAAGAAGGCCATTAATGCTTCCATCGCCAGCGGTGCGCCAAAAATATCGCCCACATAGTTGGAATAGAATGCCCAGTTAGTACCAAACTGAAACTCCATGGTCAGGCCGGTAGCCACGCCAAGAGCAAAATTGATACCGAAGAGCTTACCCCAGAAGCGCGTCATATCGCGGTAGATTGTTTTGCCGGTGACCACGTAAATGGTTTCCATGATAGCCAGCAAAAAAATCAGCCCCAGGGTAAGGGGTACAAATAAAAAGTGATACAGCGCGGTCAGAGCAAACTGCCAGCGCGATAAATCAATGACATCCCACATGCGCACTCCTGTAGGCGAAGAGAGAAAAATAACCCGATAATGTTAGATCTCCCTCTTTATCCTGAAACTCTACGACCAGAGGTATTCGCCGATTGCGATATTCATAAGACTGAAAGCGATACTTACCGTCTTTTTACGTCGGTGCAGCTTCCGCCAGCCACTGACATACCTCGCTAAGCCGCTGCGCAGAGTCGACCAAATCTTCTGGCGCTGCCAGCACCACTTCCGGTATTGGGCAGATTTCATAACTTTCCAGTAACGGGCCTTTTAAGGTGTCCGTACAGCGTAAATGCCAGACATGGCGTAACCCCGTGGCGTTGATATAGCTCTCGCCATAGCCAATGGTACGAATCTGAATATTTCCCGGCCCACAGAGACGTGAGAGAAAAAGCCGATCAGCCTCGCTGATGGGTAATTGCGTCAGATTAATGCTGTGCGGCTGCGCGTCGGGGTTACGTACATGTGCCAGTAACTCATGCGCCAACGGTAGGCCATTCATCAGGCCATCAATGGGCGGCGGTAACAGCGAATCTGTCGGCAAGAGATTTTGCGTTGCCGCCTGCCACAACGCCAGCGGCGCGCAGCCAGCCTCCAGTTTGTCCTCCAGCAACTTTTCGCCGCGACGTCTGCGCACCCGCCATAATCCGCAGAAGATCGCCTCCTGTATTTCACTTTTACTGTCGTCAGCCTGCTGAATGCGCACTGACACTTCCCCTTCCCCGAGAAGCGTATTGATAAAGTGACGATCGTCGGCGTTGAGATTTAACAGATCGACTGCCAGCACCTCGCCCAACGGCGGCTGGCGTTCGCTTAGTTGATGTTGTAACTCGTTTAACAGCGCAATCACCTGCGGGCTGTGAGCACATTGCTCCAGGGCCGCCATACTCGGTTCATCATTCACCTGACAGGTGATCGGCAGTGGATTCATGCTGAAACTGTCATCGTTCGGTTGCGTTCCTGGCCCCAGCAGATGGAAAAAAGTTTCGCTCATGAGGCACGCTCCTGCTGCGGTTCGACAAGCCCGCGCATCAGGTTTATCAGTTCCGCCCACGGGTGAATACCATTCAGCACGCCGCGATAGTTTCCGCCGGTAAACACTAAAGTGGTAGGAAAGCGAAAGACGCCAAAGCGATCGCCGATGGCTTCGCTCTGCTCAAGGTCAGCAATCGCCACCTGCCATGTATAGTCGGGAAACTCGTGCAGTAATTCGCCAATCATTACCGGATTATCGCTGACCTCTGGCGTGCGTTTCGGGTCACTGCTTAATAACACCACGCCGTCTGGCGCTTGCGTAAGCCAGTCGTCAAGACGGGATTCACTGACCGGCGTCCAGCCGCGCGCCAGCATTCGTTGCCACAACGCATCAAATGGCGTGTCGTTGCTCATCCCTGCTCCTCCTGTGTCATCCGGTACTGGCGCAAGCGAACGCCTTCGTAATTTTCCATCGACAGACAGTCATAATTGAGACAACGCGATTCATTAGCCGGTTGCGGCACACTTCCCCACGCAGCCAACTGCGCCAGAGCCGATTGTTCCGCAGCGAGCAGTTGCTCCCGTGCCAGTTCGCTCAGACTGCCGCCGTAGTCGTCGAGCATCGCGGGTTGCAGCCCGACGAGGGCAATATGTGCTGGCAGATGTCCGCGGATATCTGCCAGCGCCAGCACTTCGGAGAAACTGTTCTGATGCAGGCTCATTTTCTTCGCGCTGAGATAAGCCGGAATGCGTTCTCCGGCATAGGTTCGCAGCGTTCCAGGTTCCAGCCCGTAGTCAATGGCATCGAGAATCAACAGATGGCTGGCGCTTTCGACATACCCCAGCAAGTTCAGTCCCTGAGTACCGCCATCGACAATCTCCACATACTCGGGCCAGTGGTAATGGGCATACAGCCGTTCCGCCACCCGCACGCCGAAGCCTTCATCGGCCCACAGCAGGTTGCCCAGCCCCATGACCACCACGCGTTGCTCGCTCATGAACACTCCTTGTTACTTATTTTGCCAAATTTGTGGCTACGGTAGCCGTTGACCATGGTGGAGATCACCGTGTCGTCGGACATGATGTCTTCACGCAGCGCCATGTAGACATGACCGATCACAAACGCGCCAATCAGCCACATCCCCAGCCGATGCCAGCTGTGAATGTCCATTGAGTTGCCACCCGTCCAGTAGAAAAATTCCACCACATAACGGAACGGCGCAAAAATAGCGTACTGGCTGTGTTCGCTGTACAGCGCAAAACCAGTGATGATCATAAAGACCGACATCAGGAAATAGCCGAACATCGCCGCCTGGGCGATGGGATTATGGCCTATATTGGCACTCGGACGTTTTGCCAGAAACAGATACCAGCGGATTTCATACCACACGCCCTGCCACCAGCTTTTACGCCATACCGGCACGATAAACAGCTCGCGGGAGTATCGATTGCCAACAAAAGCCCAGTAGATCCGCATCAGCAAAACCACGGTAAAAACCATCCCGGCGCTGAAGTGAATTAACCTGATGTAGCCCATATAGAACAGATACGTCGCCTCGCCGCTGACGGAAGGTAGCGGCTTGCCGATAAAGTATCCGGTGACCATCAACACCGCCATGCATAACACCGTCAACCAGTGCCAGATGCGGACTGGCGCTTCAAAGACATAGTGGCTGACAACGTTGTCGCTTTTCTGTTGCATGATGATTCTCCTTCGCTGTTAACGCACCTGCACGGAGATCAGCTCGCTACCGTCGTCGCCCAGCACGTGTGTTGAACAGGCGAGGCACGGGTCAAAGCTGTGCAGAGTACGCAGGATCTCCAGCGGTTGCTCGGGGATCGCCATTTTGGTGTTCATCAGCGCCGCTTCATAAGCGCCAATCTGCCCTTTGGGATCGCGCGGGCTGGCGTTCCAGGTGGTCGGCACCACGCACTGGTAGAGATCAATCTTGCCATCGCGAATGGCGGCCCAGTGGCCTAACGCCCCGCGCGGCGCTTCGGTAAAACCGACACCACGGCACTCTGTCGGCCAGGTTGCAGGTTCCCATTTTTCCGTGGAAGCAGTGGCGAGATTGCCGTTTTTCAGGTTGGTCATCAGCTTGTCGAAGAAATACTGCAACTTACCTGCGGCCCACTGCGCTTCGTGCGCGCGGCACAAAATGCGGCCTAACGTTGACTGGATACCGGAAAGCGGCAGGTTCAACGCCGACATCATGCGATCGACCGACTCAACGGTCGCAGCATCGCCTTTGTGATAAGCGATTAACGTGCGCGCCAGCGGCCCCACTTCCATCGCGTTACCGCGCCAGCGTGGCGCTTTGATCCACGAGTAGCGTTCCTGTTCATTCAGCTGCTGAATGTTGGTATCGCTGCCTTTGACATCGCCGGGGTTGTACCACGGGTCGGTGATGCCATCGAACGGATGACGCCCGACCTGATCGTTGGGATATCGATACCAGGCGTGGTCGACAAACTCCTGCACCTGCTGCGGATCAACCAAATCCACTGGCAGCACATTGTTGAAGTCGCCGTTAATCACCGCGCCGCCAAGCATCAGCAGACTTTTCTCGCCAAAGTCGTTGGCAATATCCGGGAATGCGCCGTAGCTGAGAACGCATTTATCAGAAAGACCAGTGCCGATTTCGCTCCACGGTTTGTTGAACTGACCGATGGCTAAGGCGTCGGGGATCATCACGTTGTTAATGAAGTCCGCCGTGCGGGTGATAATTGACTGCACCAGGTTCAGGCGTTCCATATTGACTGCCCCGACCGCGCCGCTTTCGTCAATGTTGATGGCGCAAGGCATCCCGCCGACAATCCAGTTTGGATGCGGGTTTTTACCGCCAAAGACCGCGTGGATTTTGACAATTTCACGCTGGAAATCGAGAGCTTCGAGATAGTGGGCAAAGCCCATCAGGTTAGCTTCTGGCGGCAGTTTGTACTGCGGGTGCCCCCAGTAGCCATTGCGGAAGATCCCCAACTGCCCGCCTTCAACAAATTTTTTCAGGCGGTTTTGTACGTCGAAGAAATAGCCAGGGGATGATTTCGGCCAAGAGGAGAGACTTTGCGCCAGTTCGGAGGTTTTCCGCGGGTCGGCTTTCAGCGCATCTAACACATCGATCCAGTCCATCCCGGCAAGCTGATAGAAGTGCACCAGATGATCGTGGCACCAGAGCGTTGCCAGCATAATGTTGCGGATGATATTGGCGTTGTCCGGCACTTTAATACCGATAGCATCTTCGATGGCGTAAACCGAAGCCAGGGCGTGTACGCCAGTACAGACGCCGCAGATACGTTCAACGAACGCCCACGCATCGCGCGGGTCGCGCCCTTGTAGGATGATCTCCAGCCCGCGAAACATGGTGCCGCAGGAGACGGCATTGGTGATCACATTCTGATCGTTAATATTCACTTCGCAGCGCATGTGGCCTTCGATGCGCGTAATCGGGTCGACCACCAGGCGGCGTCCGGCATTATTGATGGTGTATCCCTGAGTTTCGTACTGAGTGCTCATGCCTGTTTATCCTCATTGCCTGGCTGATGTTCGGTTTCTGTAGGTTGCTGGTTATGACGTCTGCGCTGGTCAACGGCGCTGGCGACTGCGTGCACACCAACAGCCGCTGCCACCACGCCAAGCGCGGTTAAACCGACGGTATCGGCGGTGGAATGAGTACCCATTTGCGGAATATCGACCACGCGGCTGTAGAACGAACCGCGATCCCAGAAACCATTTTCCGCACAGCCCAGGCAGCCGTGACCAGACTGGATTGGGAAAGAAACGCCATCATTCCAGCGTGTGGAGGAACAGGCGTTATAGGTGGTAGGCCCTTTGCAGCCCATTTTGTACAGGCAGTAACCTTTGCGGGCAGCGTCATCATCCCAACTCTGGACGAACTCTCCGGCGTCGAAGTGGGCGCGGCGATAGCATTTATCGTGGATTCGCTGACCATAGAACATCAGCGGACGGCCCATTCTGTCGACATCTGGCAAGCGATCAAAGGTCACCATGTAAGTAATGATGGCGCTCATCACATCCGGGATCGGCGGGCAGCCAGGTACTTTGATAATGGGTTTGTCGGTGATGACTTTGTCGATAGGCGTTGCCTGCGTCGGATTGGGCCGCGCGGCCTGCACGCAGCCCCAGGACGCGCAGGTTCCCCAGGCGATAATCGCGCTGGCTCCGGCAGCGGCACGTTTGAGTTTCTCAATAAACGGTCGACCGCTGCTGATACAGAACATCCCCTGCTCGCCCAGCGGCGGATTACCTTCTACTGCGAGGATATATTTGCCATTGTATTGCGTGATGATGTCTTCGAAGACTTCTTCCGCCTGGGTTCCGGCGGCAGCCATCAAAGTATCGTCATAATCGAGGGAAATCAGGGAAAGGATGACGTCCTTCGCCAGTGGGTGAGCGGAGCGGATAAAAGATTCGGTACAGCAGGTGCATTCCAGACCGTGGATCCATACCACCGGAATGCGGGGTTTGTTCTCCAGCGCCCAGGCAATCTTTGGTGCCATTCCCGCGCCTAATCCCAGCGACGTGGCAGCCAGACTACAATATTTGAGAAAGCTGCGCCGGGTAACGCCCTGACGCCGCATGGCCTGGTAAAATGTTTCCTCGTTATTCATATCGCACGTCTCTTCTCCTTGCGACACCGGCAGGACACCGGGCGCTTATGGTCGGCAAGCGACGTCCCTGTAGCAAGGCAAACCATCGCTTCACGTGAGATGCTGAAAACGAAAGCTCATCCTTCTGCACTGGCGCACGTCGCCAGAAAGTATTGTTAATAAAGCGTAGTGAAACTTTTGCACAAAACAATACAAACTGTGTGGATTTATCTTTTAGCGATAAAAATGGACCTATTTTTCTTTTTGCCGGGCGGTGGGGATGTTTAGCCGGTTGCTAAACGAGTAAAAGAGAAGGAATTCATGGTGATGAAATGATCAATCTGCTGTTATTTCACGCTATCAATGCACTTTTGGCTGTTTTTCAGGCAAACAAACAAATTAGGGGTTTACACGCCGCATCGGGATGTTTATAGTGCGCGTTATTCCGGAAGTGTGGCCGAGCGGTTGAAGGCACCGGTCTTGAAAACCGGCGACCCGAAAGGGTTCCAGAGTTCGAATCTCTGCGCTTCCGCCAAATAAGATAAGGGGTTAGCTAAATGCTAACCCCTTTTTCTTTTGCCTGTCGAAATTCTCAGGGCGTTATATTTGCTTAATGACCTGATAATCCGCTGTTAAACCTGTTCCAGATCAAATGCGTAAAGATGGGTAAAACTTCTGGGTGCCCTTACGCATTATCATTATGCTGCTTAATTAATTACATCTGTCATAGAGAGTGACTCAATGGATCGTATTGTTAGTTCTTCACATGACCGTACATCACTGCTTAGCACCCATAAGGTGCTGCGTAATACCTATTTTCTGCTGAGCCTGACGCTGGCCTTTTCGGCGATTACCGCAACTGCCAGTACGGTGCTGATGCTGCCATCTCCGGGTCTGATTCTGACGCTGGTGGGTATGTATGGTTTGATGTTCCTGACCTATAAAACGGCGAATAAGCCGACCGGGATTATCTCCGCATTCGCCTTTACCGGTTTTCTGGGTTATATCCTCGGACCTATTCTGAACACCTATCTGTCTGCCGGAATGGGTGACGTAATCGCTATGGCACTGGGCGGAACGGCGTTAGTGTTCTTCTGCTGCTCTGCATATGTGCTGACCACCCGCAAAGATATGTCGTTCCTCGGCGGTATGCTGATGGCGGGTATTGTGGTGGTGCTGATTGGTATGGTTGCTAATATCTTCCTGCAGCTGCCTGCTCTGCATCTGGCGATCAGCGCGGTCTTCATTTTGATCTCCTCTGGCGCTATTTTGTTTGAAACCAGCAACATCGTTCATGGCGGTGAAACGAACTATATTCGTGCCACGGTTAGCCTGTATGTTTCGCTGTACAACATCTTCGTCAGCCTGCTGAGCATTCTGGGCTTCGCCAGCCGCGATTAATCTCACCCGCTAACACTTTCATAGCCTCGCTTTATGCGGGGCTTTGTTTTTTGTTACACTGCCGCCAGTCTGATTAAGGTAGTAATAATTATGCTGATCTTCGAAGGTAAAGAGATAGAAACGGATACCGAAGGCTATCTCAAAGAAAGCAGCCAGTGGAGTGAGCCGCTGGCAGTGGTGATTGCAGAGAACGAAGGGATTTCGCTGTCACCGGAACACTGGGAAGTGGTGCGTTTTGTGCGTGATTTCTATCTGGAATTCAATACTTCTCCGGCGATTCGTATGCTGGTAAAAGCGATGGCGAATAAATTTGGCGAAGAAAAAGGTAACAGCCGCTATTTATACCGACTGTTTCCGAAAGGTCCGGCTAAGCAAGCCACCAAAATTGCTGGCCTGCCAAAACCGGTAAAATGTATTTAACGGATACGAAAATCGGTTAATTCCCCCGAGGGATGATGCGGCTCGCTGAGCACCCGTTCTACACGCG
This sequence comes from Shigella sp. FC1661, assembly GCF_001712525.1. Classification (NCBI taxonomy): domain Bacteria; kingdom Pseudomonadati; phylum Pseudomonadota; class Gammaproteobacteria; order Enterobacterales; family Enterobacteriaceae; genus Shigella; species Shigella sp. FC1661. The sequence goes on along the minus strand of NZ_MDGW01000221.1, from coordinate 9,064 downwards.
CAGAACGCGGGCTGCCACTCTTTAACCACTGCATTAATTTTTCCACCTGCCCTTCTTCACCGCAGGCAACCACTTCCACGCTGCCATCGTCAAGATTTTTGGCGTACCCGGTTAAACCCAGTCTTTTCGCTTCGTACTGTGTGGTGTAGCGAAATCCTACGCCCTGAACTCGCCCGTAAACCCAGGCAATTATGCAGACTTTCGACATTGCTGCTCTCCTTATCCTTAATGGACGCGTTGCAAATCCATGGAAAACTCCGGACAATGACGCCCATTTCTTTGCATCGACAGAAAAGTAAATTATGAGTGTACGTTTAGTGTTAGCCAAAGGGCGCGAAAAATCATTACTTCGTCGCCATCCGTGGGTCTTTTCCGGGACCGTTGCCCGCATGGAAGGTAAAGCCAGCCTCGGTGAAACCATCGATATTGTTGATCATCAGGGAAAATGGTTAGCACGCGGCGCTTATTCGCCAGCTTCGCAAATCCGGGCGCGCGTCTGGACGTTTGACCCGTCTGAGTCTATCGACATTGCTTTTTTTTCCCGCCGTTTGCAACAAGCACAAAAATGGCGTGACTGGCTGGCGCAAAAAGATGGCCTCGACAGCTATCGTTTAATCGCCGGAGAATCTGATGGCCTGCCGGGTATTACTATCGATCGTTTCGGTAATTTTCTGGTGCTGCAACTGCTGAGTGCTGGGGCAGAATATCAGCGCGCGGCATTAGTTAGTGCCCTGCAAACGCTGTACCCGGAATGTGCGATTTACGATCGCAGCGATGTTGCGGTACGTAAAAAAGAAGGGATGGAGCTGACCCTGGGCCTCGTCACCGGCGAGTTGCCGCCTGCCCTGCTGCCGATTGAAGAACACGGCATGAAGCTGCTGGTGGATATTCAGCACGGGCACAAAACGGGCTACTACCTGGACCAGCGAGACAGCCGCCTGGCTACCCGCCGCTACGTTGAAAATAAACGTGTGCTGAACTGTTTCTCCTATACCGGTGGTTTCGCCGTATCGGCACTGATGGGCGGTTGCAGCCAGGTTGTCAGCGTTGATACCTCCCAGGAAGCGCTGGATATTGCACGGCAGAACGTTGAGCTGAACAAACTGGATCTGAGCAAGGCTGAGTTTGTCCGTGATGATGTCTTTAAATTGCTGCGTACTTATCGCGATCGCGGTGAAAAATTTGACGTTATCGTGATGGACCCGCCGAAGTTTGTTGAGAATAAAAGCCAGTTGATGGGCGCGTGTCGTGGCTATAAAGATATCAACATGCTGGCGATTCAGTTGCTGAATGAAGGCGGTATTCTCCTGACTTTCTCCTGTTCCGGTCTGATGACCAGCGATTTATTTCAGAAAATCATCGCGGATGCCGCAATTGATGCCGGCCGTGATGTACAATTTATAGAGCAGTTCCGTCAGGCAGCCGATCATCCGGTGATCGCTACCTATCCGGAAGGGCTATATCTGAAAGGGTTTGCCTGTCGCGTCATGTAACTTGAAATGTGGAATTTTACCCTTATATCAAAGGTAAAGATTTCCCGGGAGGTGACTATGATTGCCAGCAAATTCGGTATCGGCCAGCAGGTCCGCCATTCCCTGTTAGGTTATCTCGGAGTGGTCGTGGATATCGACCCGGTTTATTCGCTCTCTGAACCGTCGCCTGATGAGCTGGCGGTAAATGACGAGCTTCGCGCCGCTCCGTGGTATCACGTAGTGATGGAGGACGATAACGGCCTACCGGTTCATACCTACCTAGCTGAAGCCCAGCTAAGTAGCGAATTGCAGGATGAACATCCTGAACAGCCATCCATGGATGAGCTGGCGCAGACCATCCGCAAACAACTCCAGGCCCCGCGTCTGCGTAACTGATCCCTGAACGAATCCCCGGAAGGTTTTTGCCTTCCGGGGATTTTTTATTTGGCCAGGCCCAGGCGAGGGATCTCAATAGCCGGGCAGCGATCCATCACCACATTCAACCCGGCATCCCGTGCCAGTACTGCCGCTTGCTCATTAATCACCCCCAGTTGCATCCAGAGGGTTTTCGCGCCAATGGCAATAGCTTCCTGTGCCACGCCCCACGCCGCTTCTGAATTACGGAAAACATCGACCATATCGACCTTTTCCGGAACGTCTGCCAGCGTGCCATACCCCTGCTGGCCCAGCAGCGTTTTGCCGGCAACTTTTGGCGAAACCGGAATGACATGATACCCCTGGTCGAGTAGATATTTCATCACGCGATAGCTGGGACGATCGGGTTTGTCGCTTGCCCCCACCAGCGCAATGGTGTGAGTGGACGTTAAAATGCCTGCAATATCGGTTTCTTTCATTATTTCCTCCAGACTGTTTAACAAAGTGTACGACAAAGCCGACATGCCAACCATGCAGCTAATACGAATGAATGAGAGCAAAAGCGGGAAATATGTCTATATGTTAGTAAGTATGATTAAAGAAAAATTTTGACACATTATTATTCGGGCGGTCTTTTGACAGGAGCTACCTATGAAAACCGGCATCGTGACCACCTTGATTGCATTATGTTTGCCGGTATCCGTTTTTGCCACCACGCTGCGGCTTTCAACCGATGTCGATCTTCTGGTACTCGACGGCAAGAAGGTTTCCAGCTCTCTGCTACGCGGTGCGGACAGCATTGAACTGGATAATGGACCGCATCAGTTAGTGTTTCGCGTTGAGAAGACGATTCATCTTTCCAATAGTGAAGAACGGCTGTATATCTCCCCACCGCTGGTGGTCAGTTTTAATACCCAGCTCATCAACCAGGTCAATTTTCGCCTGCCTCGCCTGGAGAATGAGCGGGAAGCTAACCATTTTGATGCCGCGCCGCGCCTTGAATTGTTGGATGGCGATGCGACGCCGATTCCGGTAAAGCTGGATATTCTCGCCATTACCTCAACGGCAAAAACGATTGATTATGAGGTCGAGGTTGAACGCTATAACAAATCCGCGAAACGCGCTTCACTACCGCAATTTGCCACGATGATGGCAGATGACAGTACGCTGCTTTCGGGTGTTTCCGAGCTGGATGCTATTCCACCGCAGTCTCAGGTGCTCACAGAACAACGGCTGAAGTATTGGTTTAAACTGGCTGACCCACAAACGCGAAATACTTTCCTGCAGTGGGCGGAAAAACAACCATCTTCCTGAGATTTTTGTGCCTGTGCGCAGGCTTTTTCGGTCTTTATCTTGCAGCGATAAGTGCTTACAGTAATCTGTAGGAAAGTTGACTACGGATGTACATTATGGAACTGACGACTCGCACTTTACCTGCGCGGAAACATATTGCGCTGGTGGCACACGATCACTGCAAACAAATGCTGATGAGCTGGGTGGAACGGCATCAACCGTTACTGGAACAACACGTACTGTATGCAACAGGCACTACCGGTAACTTAATTTCCCGCGCGACCGGCATGAACGTCAACGCGATGTTGAGTGGCCCAATGGGGGGTGACCAGCAGGTTGGCGCATTGATCTCAGAAGGGAAAATTGATGTATTGATTTTCTTCTGGGATCCACTAAATGCCGTGCCGCACGATCCTGACGTGAAAGCCTTGCTGCGTCTGGCGACGGTATGGAACATTCCGGTCGCCACCAACGTGGCAACGGCAGACTTCATAATCCAGTCGCCGCATTTCAACGACGCGGTCGATATTCTGATCCCCGATTATCAGCGTTATCTCGCGGACCGTCTGAAGTAATATTGCACAGGTGGCAAACGCCACCTGTTTCTTACGGTTTTCTCGCCACCGGCACATCCAGATTTTTCAGTATTTCAACAAAGGGAGAGGGATTCTCTTTGTTAAACAGTGCCCATACCCGATGGCGTGCCCGGGTCAGCGCCACGTACATTAACCGCCGTTCTTCAGCGTCCGGGAAATCCTCAACCGGTGGCAGTAGCGCCTCTTCCATAATCGACTCCCGCGCCGCAGCCGGAAAACCATCACTTCCCTCCTGCAAGCCAACGATGATGACGTAATCAGCCTGTTGCCCTTTGCTGGCATGAATGGTCATAAAGTCGATTTGCAACTTCGGCCAGCGTGTTGCCGCTTTTTCCAGGCTGGCAGGCCTCATGTGATGGTAACGCGCCAGGATCAGAATGCGCTCTTCCGGTTTGGCATAACCAGAGAGCTTATCCAGCAAAGCGTCAAGTTGACTCTCATCCAATAACGTGACGGCTTTTTTGTCTCCATTGGTTAAGCTGTTTAGCGGCTTTTTCAGCTGGCCTGGGTTCTGCTGAATAAAACGGTTTGCCACCTTACCGATACGACTGTTAAAACGGTAAGTCGTGTCTAAATCACAACGTTCGCCTTCACCAAAGTTTTCATGGAAAGCGGTGGTGAGCGACATTTGCGCACCGCTGAATCGGTAAATCGCCTGCCAGTCATCACCAACAGCGAACAACGTCGTCTGACTGTTTTGCTTGCGTAATGCCGCTAACAACGCTGCCCGCTGCGGCGAGATATCCTGAAATTCATCAACCAGAATATGCTTCCACGGGCTGATAAAGCGACCTTTCTCCAGAATCACAATCGCCTGATGAATAAGGCCCGAAAAATCGACAGCGTTTTCTGCCTTCAGCGCACCTTTCCAGGCTTTTAATAACGGGGCCATCAACTTGATACGTTTACTGAACAGATCGCGAATCTCTTCGGGTGCACTGGCAATCATTTCTGCCTGTGCACCACCGTGCATCCGCATCAGACTTACCCAGCGATCGAGGCGAGAGGCAAGGCGACGCTGTAATTTTTCATCATCCCAGAAGTTACCTTCTGGCACTGACCACTGCATTTCTTCCGTCAGCCATTGCCGCCAGCCCTTCGCCTGCGCTTTCTTTTCGCTGCATTGCTTGCGCCACTCAGCAATAAAGAGTTCATGACGGGCAGCGGTATCATTTTCCAGTTTGCTGACTATCGGAACTTTTTTGCTGCCCTGCTGAATAATATGCAGCGCCAGCGCATGAAACGTGCGTGCGGTAATGTCTTCGGTATGTAGCCGTTCGCGAATCCGCTCGTCCATCTCTTCAGCGGCTTTGCGACCAAACGCCAGCAATAAAATTTGCTCAGGGGACGCTTCACCACGTGCCAGCAACCAGCCTGCACGGGCCACCAGCACCGACGTTTTTCCGCTTCCTGCACCTGCCAGCACTAACAGAGAATGCTCGCCATTAACGACTGCCCGGGCCTGCGCCGGATTCAGCGGTGAAGACTCGACCTGGCGGAAAAAATCCGCATACTCGGTAAGCATGGCTTCGGTATACGCCTGGTTATGCTGCAACCGAGCGCTTTCAATATCTTTCAACCAGGCCTGACATTTACGCCACGCCTCACGGCAGTTATCGAATTCTTCCAGTCGGTTAACCGGCAACGGCAACGCCGACAAAGCCTGGCGGATTTGTTGCTGAACGCCAGAGGTTTGCTCACGCGTCAGCCATTTATTTTCTCCAGTGCGCGTGGCAATCAAATCCAGTTGCTGGCGTAAAACACCAGACGCAATTTCGCTCATCTCGCCACTCCACCGCCGCCAGTGAGCATCAAGATGATGGTAAAAACGCTGCGTCTCGCCCCATTCGGTGCCGTGCAGACGCACCACTTTTTCGTCCGGCAGTACAAATTCCAGCTCGCCCCATACCAGACCACGCTTACAGTGAATCGCCAGTAATTGATTGAAAGGAATAAGGTATTCGTGGCGATCGCCGGAGACTTTAATCCCGGCATTGAGGATCACCGCCCGATCGTAAGGGTGCTGTGCCAGACGTTTTCCAAGCGTTGTCGCTTTCAGTTCCATGACTCTGTAGATCCACACGAAATTATTTCTTATCAGTGTAACCGTCAGAGAAAACGTGCTCCAGCCCCAAAAAACGTTACAATTGCCGCCCATTACTGAAAACCACAGTAAAGCGAGGTTTTATGCGTACCGTTTTGAACATTCTGAACTTTGTGCTTGGCGGATTTGCCACCACTCTGGGCTGGCTGTTGGCGACTCTGGTCAGTATTGTGCTGATTTTTACCTTACCGCTGACACGATCCTGCTGGGAGATCACTAAACTGTCTCTGGTGCCTTATGGCAATGAAGCTATTCATGTCGATGAACTGAACCCGGCTGGCAAAAATGTGCTGCTGAATACTGGCGGTACGGTATTGAATATTTTCTGGCTGATTTTCTTTGGCTGGTGGTTATGCCTGATGCACATTGCAACGGGCATCGCACAATGTATTTCAATCATTGGCATTCCTGTCGGCATTGCGAACTTTAAAATTGCCGCTATTGCACTATGGCCGGTTGGTCGTCGCGTGGTATCGGTAGAAACAGCGCAAGCTGCGCGTGAAGCCAATGCACGTCGTCGTTTTGAATAATCCACTAATATGGCCTTTATGCTAAGTCCTTTGCTCAAACGCTATACCTGGAACAGCGCCTGGCTGTATTACGCGCGTATTTTTATTGCGCTTTGTGGAACCACAGCGTTTCCGTGGTGGCTGGGTGATGTAAAACTGACGATTCCGCTAACGCTGGGGATGGTGGCAGCGGCGCTGACCGATCTCGATGACCGACTGGCGGGACGTTTGCGTAACCTCATCATTACGCTGTTCTGCTTTTTTATCGCCTCGGCCTCAGTAGAATTGCTGTTTCCCTGGCCCTGGCTATTTGCGATTGGCTTAACGCTCTCTACCAGCGGCTTCATTTTGCTCGGCGGTCTGGGTCAACGCTATGCAACAATTGCCTTCGGTGCATTGCTGATCGCCATTTACACTATGTTGGGAACATCACTGTATGAGCACTGGTATCAGCAGCCGATGTATCTGCTGGCCGGTGCCGTCTGGTACAACGTCCTGACACTTATTGGTCATCTGCTGTTCCCGGTCCGCCCGCTGCAGGACAACCTGGCGCGTTGCTATGAACAACTGGCGCGTTATCTTGAGCTCAAGTCGCGCATGTTTGATCCTGATATTGAAGATGAAAGCCAGGCACCGCTGTACGATTTGGCTCTCGCCAACGGTCTGCTGATGGCGACATTGAATCAGACGAAACTCTCGCTGCTGACCCGCTTACGTGGCGATCGTGGTCAACGGGGAACGCGTCGCACGCTGCATTATTACTTTGTCGCACAGGATATTCACGAGCGTGCCAGCTCTTCTCATATTCAGTATCAAACATTGCGTGAACATTTTCGCCACAGCGACGTGCTGTTCCGTTTTCAGCGGCTGATGTCGATGCAGGGCCAGGCGTGCCAGCAACTGTCACGCTGTATTTTGTTGCGTCAGCCTTATCAACATGATCCGCATTTTGAGCGCGCTTTTACGCATATTGATGATGCGCTGGAGCGGATGCGCGATAACGGCGCACCCGCCGATTTACTCAAAACACTGGGATTTTTGCTGAACAATTTACGCGCCATTGATGCCCAACTGGCAACAATTGAATCAGAACAGGCCCAGGCACTACCCCATAATAATGACGAAAATGAGCTCGCTGATGACAGCCCGCACGGGTTGAGTGATATCTGGCTGCGTCTTAGCCGTCACTTCACGCCGGAATCCGCCCTCTTCCGTCATGCGGTAAGAATGTCGCTGGTGTTGTGCTTCGGCTACGCCATCATTCAAATAACCGGAATGCATCACGGGTTTTGGATCTTGCTGACAAGTTTGTTTGTCTGCCAGCCAAACTATAACGCCACGCGCCACCGCCTGAAGTTAAGGATTATTGGTACGCTGGTAGGTATCGCCATTGGCATTCCTGTGCTGTGGTTTGTGCCATCACTGGAAGGGCAGCTGGTGCTGCTGGTTATTACCGGCGTGCTCTTTTTTGCCTTCCGTAACGTGCAATACGCTCATGCAACGATGTTCATCACACTTTTGGTGCTACTGTGTTTTAACTTACTGGGTGAAGGTTTTGAAGTAGCGTTACCTCGCGTAATCGATACGCTGATTGGTTGTGCCATTGCGTGGGCGGCAGTGAGCTACATCTGGCCTGACTGGCAGTTTCGCAATCTGCCGCGCATGCTCGAACGCGCCACAGAGGCCAACTGTCGGTATCTCGATGCCATACTGGAGCAATACCATCAGGGGCGTGATAACCGTCTGGCGTATCGTATTGCCCGCCGCGATGCACACAACCGTGATGCTGAGCTGGCGTCGGTGGTATCAAATATGTCCAGCGAGCCGAACGTTACCCCGCAAATTCGCGAAGCCGCGTTTCGGTTGCTGTGCCTTAACCATACGTTTACCAGCTATATCTCAGCCCTCGGTGCTCACCGGGAGCAGTTAACTAATCCTGAAATTCTGGCGTTTCTTGATGACGCAGTTTGCTATGTTGATGACGCGTTACATCATCAACCTGCTGATGAAGAACGCGTCAATGAGGCATTAGCTAGCCTGAAACAGCGGATGCAGCAACTTGAACCACGGGCAGACAGCAAAGAACCTCTGGTCGTACAACAAGTTGGATTATTGATTGCATTACTGCCTGAGATTGGTCGTCTGCAACGCCAGATTACTCAAGTTCCGCAGGAAACTCCTGTTTCGGCGTAAGTGAGTCAGCCCATTCTGCAAGCTCCTGGCGGCGTGCCACCGGGAGCGCAGCTTCATGAATGCCGATAATGGCACCTTCAAGCATAAACAGAATCTTTTCTGTCACCAGACTGTTTTGCTGCCGCAGTCGCAACCAACACATTTTTGCCCCAAGTATACGTAACGCCCGTACATCCTTAATCCCCACCTCCCCGAGAATCGCTTCCAGATGAAAAGACATATTGGGCAAATCTTTCAGTCTTTCCCGGGTATTGCGCGTGCTTTTCTCTTTCAGCGCTGCATCGAGAGAATATTTCGACAGACGCACCAGCTTCAGTTGATTTCGCCAGGTAATGACTCCAACTTACTGATAGTGTTTTATGTTCAGATAATGCCCGATGACCTTGTCATGCAGCTCCACCGATTTTGAGAACGACAGTGACTTCCGTCCCAGCCTTGCCAGATGTTGTCTCAGATTCAGATTATGTCGCTCAATGCGCTGAGTGTAACGCTTGCTGATAACGTGCAGCTTTCCCTTCAGGC
>NZ_MDGW01000209.1:0-3397 GCF_001712525.1 Shigella sp. FC1661 | reverse complement strand
GGATCCTCTGCGAGCGATTCTGGCTGTTCGGCAGCTGCATCGAGAGTCACAGGAAGTAGCTGGGGGCTCTCTGAAGAAGGTAATAGCAGCTTTCCCTCGCGCCATTGTTGTCGCCATTTGAACAACAGATTGGCGTTAATGCCATTTTCAAGAGCAAGTTTTGAGATGGATATCCCGGGTTCACAGGAGGCAGCAACGAGCTGCTGTTTAAATTCGGGAGGATAATTAGGGCAGCCTTTTCGCCTGCCGGGATTCACATTTTTCTGCATATCTGACACTTTGGTTCCCACTACTTATTTGGTGGACACCACTTTGTCTAATTCGTCAGATTCTGACCAGACGGTTCAGGCTGTACGCTTACGCATATTCCGCCACCTGCGAACTGTAATGAATCGTCGGAATGGCATCTTCTTCTATGCCAGCTTTCACCTGCGCGTGACCGTAGACTTTAGCGCAATCGCATAGCCAGACGTTGTTCTCTTCATTACCTTCAACACTGGCAAAATCAAAAACTTCGGCGCGATGTTCAATAAAAGCATACCGGACGACGGCATCGCCATAAATTTGTGCCTGGTGGACAATACGCGAGGCGCTAACCCTTGCGCGATCATAAATTTGGAGCAGGAGTTGATGGTCGGGCGTTAAGCCTTGTGCGGCGACGATCATAGAATGTTGATCAATTAAGGCGTGACCAAATATTCTACATTGCCCGTAAACTAATGAGTCATGAATGGTGACGCTGTCACTTATATATGCACCCTGACTGATTTCACTATTATCGATCCAGACGTTATCCGTTGCGTAAACCTCTCCCCACAGCACGCTGGTGCCGGTGATACGCGTATTACCAGAAATCACCGTTCCGCCGAACGCAATAGCATTCTGGTCGTAAATCCAGCAATTTCCTTCCTATGCTAACACCGTTTCGCGATCGATCCAGCCGCCAGCGGTTCCTGCTATCACATCGTTAAAATCGCTAATGGCGATAATCTGCCGTAATAACACACTTTTTTAAGTGCCATCTTCCTGATAACTAAAGGCTCGCTGTTCTTCACTTAGACGATATTTGCGCATAGCGTTTTCTCACAGGTGACTTACTATAACCGTAGCAAATTCTGCGGCTCTGGCTATGCTCGAGAAAATTCCATAAAATGCATTTCAAATATACTTTATAAATTAAACAAAATGAGTAAGAAGATGCAGAGCGATAAAGTGCTCAATTTGCCGGCAGGCTACTTTGGTATTGTGTTGGGGACGATAGGGATGGGATTTGCCTGGCGCTATGCCAGCCAGGTTTGGCAGGTCAGCCACTGGTTAGGGGATGGGCTGGTGATTCTGGCGATGATCATCTGGGGATTATTAACTAGCGCATTTATTACCCGACTCATACGCTTTCCGCATAGCGTGCTGGCGGAAGTTCGCCATCCAGTGCTGAGCAGTTTTGTGAGTTTGTTTCCGGCAACGACGATGCTGGTGGCGATTGGTTTGGTTCCGTGGTTTCGCCCACTGGCGGTGTGCCTGTTCAGTTTTGGTGTCGTGGTTCAGTTGGCTTATGCCGCCTGGCAAACTGCGGGATTATGGCGCGGATCTCACCCTGAAGAAGCTACCATGCCTGGACTGTATCTGCCGACAGTTGCCAACAACTTTATCAGCGCAATGGCCTGTGGTGCGTTGGGCTACACCGACGCCGGTCTGGTGTTTTTAGGCGCAGGCGTTTTCTCATGGCTAAGCCTTGAACCGGTGATCTTGCAGCGTCTGCGCAGTTCGGGAGAATTACCCACGGCACTGCGGACATCACTCGGCATTCAGCTCGCTCCTGCGCTGGTGGCCTGTAGTGCCTGGTTGAGCGTCAACGGCGGCGAGGGTGATACGCTGGCGAAAATGCTTTTTGGTTATGGACTGCTGCAACTGCTGTTTATGCTACGTCTGATGCCATGGTATCTCTCCCAGCCATTTAATGCTTCATTCTGGAGTTTCTCGTTCGGCGTATCTGCACTGGCAACCACCGGTTTGCATCTGGGGAGTGGCAGCGAAAATGGATTTTTCCATACGCTGGCGGTACCGCTGTTTATCTTTACCAATTTTATTATTGCAATACTGCTCATCCGTACTTTTGCGCTTCTGATGCAGGGGAAATTGTTAGTCAGAACCGAGCGCGCTGTTTTAATGAAAGTAGAGGACAAAGAATGATCATTCGTGACGAAAACTATTTTACTGATAAATATGAATTAACCCGCACACACTCTGAAGTACTGGAAGCGGTGAAAGTGGTTAAACCGGGTAAAACGCTGGATCTGGGCTGTGGCAATGGTCGTAACAGTCTTTACCTGGCAGCCAATGGTTATGATGTTGACGCATGGGATAAAAATGCCATGAGTATCGCCAATGTAGAGCGCATTAAATCCATTGAAAATCTGGATAATTTACACACCCGAGTCGTTGATCTGAATAACCTCACATTTGATAGACAGTACGATTTTATTCTTTCGACTGTGGTACTGATGTTCCTTGAGGCTAAAACCATCCCAGGGCTGATTGCCAATATGCAACGTTGCACTAAACTTGGTGGTTACAACCTGATTGTGGCGGCGATGGATACCGCTGATTATCCATGTACCGTCGGCTTCCCGTTTGCCTTCAAAGAGGGAGAATTACGTCGATATTACGAAGGCTGGGAGAGGGTGAAATACAATGAAGACGTCGGCGAGCTGCACCGCACCGACGCCAACGGTAATCGTATTAGACTGCGTTTCGCCACGATGCTGGCACGTAAAAAATGACCCGCTAAGAATAAGGCGCGTGAAAATTCCCCACGCTGAGATGATTTACTGTTCTTCTTTTCGGTAAGCATATTTTTTATCGAAGGGATGTGAAATTAATCACAGTAGTCGAAGTTTTTTAGCAGCTTAACTTACTGAAATTTAACTACTGATGATTGACTTAGCCCCTTTTTCGGCATTGACTATGTCGTCTGAAAAGGGGCTGAAAAATTTATTTTCACCAACACTTTTTTTGCCACAACACGAAGCGGCGCTTTTTGCTATAACTTAAAAAGTAATATAATCATCTCAGGAAACTATTCATGCGTACCACATCATTTGCGAAAGTTGCAGCTTTATGCGGCTTGTTGGCTCTGTCTGGTTGTGCCTCTAAAATCACCCAGCCAGATAAATATTCTGGTTTTTTAGGTAATGCTGCCAACTTACTGATTTAGTGTATGATGGTGATTTTAAGGTGCTTGCGTGGCTTCCATTTCCATCAGATGTCCTTCCTGCTCCGCTACTGAAGGCGTGGTGCGTAACGGCAAAAGCACTGCCGGACATCAGCGCTATCTCTGCTCTCATTGCCGTAAAACATGGCAACTACAGTTCACTTACACCGCCTCTCAGCCCGGTAC
>NZ_MDGW01000208.1:0-3433 GCF_001712525.1 Shigella sp. FC1661 | reverse complement strand
CACCCCGTCAGTAGCTGAACAGGAGGGACAGCTGATAGAAACAGAAGCCACTGGAGCACCTCAAAAACACCATCATACACTAAATCAGTAAGTTGGCAGCATCACCCAATTATGCGACGAGTGTAAATATCCATTGGGATTGTACTGCAAATGCGTCAGTTTCTGTTTATACCTCGCCAACATATTCAGCGAGTAAGCCTTCCAGCGTTACCTATGGTGTTGTTTATACGATGTATAGCTCACATCAGAAACCTACACCATCAGATATTGGAGCGCTGCCAACGACTGGAGGGACTATTTCAGGTCCGTTGTTTGTTACTGATGGGATCACCGGGGCACTGAAGGGGAACGCCGATACCGCGACGAAACTTGCGGCAGCCCCAAAAATTAACGGTGTTAAGTTTGATGGCTCGGCGGATATTAACCTCACGCCGGAAAATATTGGTGCATTTGCCCGACGTTCGACGGGGGCTTATGCGGATTCGGATGGAGCCGTTCCCTGGAATGCCGAATCAGGCGCTTACAATGTCACCCGCTCTGGCGACAGCTATATTCTGGTTAACTTCTATACCGGAGTCGGAAGTTGCCGGACCCTGCAGATGAAGGCGCATTACAGAAATGGTGGTCTGTTCTACCGTTCTTCAAGAGACGGTTATGGTTTTGAGGAAGGCTGGGCAGAAGTTTATACCTCGAAAAATCTTCCACCAGAAAGCTACCCAGTCGGCGCACCAATCCCGTGGCCATCAGATACCGTTCCGTCTGGTTATGCCCTGATGCAGGGGCAGACTTTTGACAAATCTGCTTACCCGAAACTTGCAGCCGCTTATCCGTCAGGCGTGATCCCTGATATGCGTGGCTGGACGATTAAGGGCAAACCTGCCAGTGGTCGGGCCGTATTGTCTCAGGAACAGGACGGCATTAAATCGCACACCCACAGCGCCAGCGCATCCAGTACGGATTTGGGGACGAAAACCACATCGTCGTTTGATTACGGCACTAAATCCACGAATAACACCGGGGCGCATACGCACAGTCTGAGTGGCTCTACGGGGTCTGCCGGTGTTCATACTCATGGTAATGGTATTCGTTGGCCAGGAGGCGGCGGTTCTGCGTTAGCATTTTATGATGGCGGTGGGTTCACTTATGTCCAGAATTCACAGTATCAAGTAAGCCCGGGGACTTCTTCCCGTAGATCGTATTATCAACGTATTCAGACACAGTCAGCAGGTGCTCATACCCACTCGCTGTCTGGTACTGCAGCAAGTTCTGGCGCACATGCACATACTGTAGGTATTGGTGCGCATACGCACTCCGTTGCGATTGGTTCACATGGACACACCATCACCGTTAACGCTGCGGGTAACGCGGAAAACACCGTCAAAAACATCGCATTTAACTATATTGTGAGGCTTGCATAATGGCATTCAGAATGAGTGAACAAGCACGGACCATAAAAATTTATAATCTGCTGGCCGGAACTAATGAATTTATTGGTGAAGGTGACGCATATATTCCGCCTCATACAGGTCTGCCAGCAAACAGTACCGATATTGCACCACCAGATATTCCTGCTGGCTTTGTGGCTGTTTTCAACAGTGATGAGGCATCGTGGCATCTCGTTGAAGATCATCGGGGTAAAACGGTTTATGACGTGGCTTCCGGCGACGCGTTATTTATTTCTGAACTCGGCTCATTACCGGGAAATGTCACTTGGTTATCCCCGGAAGGGGAGTTTCAGAAGTGGAACGGCACAGCCTGGGTGAAGGATACGGAAGCAGAAAAACTCTTCCGGATCCGGGAGGCGGAAGAGAAAAAGACAAGATTAATCCAGGAAGCGACTGATAACATAACAATTCTGCAGGATGCTGTTAATTTTGAAATGGCAACTGATGAGGAGGTTTCGATGCTATCTTCCTGGAAAAAATACCGGGTATTAGTGAGTCGGATTGATATAAATACAGCCCCGGATATCGTATGGCCTGAGCTGTGATTAAACGGAATTATGTGTGAGATGAATTATAAATAATTTCAGAGTGAAATTTGGTAATGAATGTGGAGTCATCAGGAATGTCATGCAGTACCAATGCATGAGCTCCTATTTTTACATTATTCCCTATATGCACTTTGCCACCAAGGATGGTGGCGTTACAGCCAATGGTTACATTATTTCCTATGACAATATCCATATCATTAAATTCACCGCGAAGTCCAATAGTTACCCCAGGCTTAATTGAACAATTTTCACCTATTGTAACTTTGTGACCGATAACAACGCCATTGAGATAAGATATGTCGAACCCTTTACCAATATTTACAGTTAAGGGAACGGTTACATTGTATTTATCAAGAATGAAGCGTTCTATTTTTCCTGCAATCTTTCGCCGGTATCCGCCTTTATCAAAAAGATATTTTGCTATGCGCCACCAAAATAAATAACGTGATCTTCTGTGTTTTATTGCGCGAACAATTGCTTTTCGCCAGGAGAAAGGGCGTTTACAACCTATTACTTCATAGTGTATGCACTTTTTAAGTTCACTAATATTCATATATCTATTATTCAGTAAAGATAATTCTGTAACTTATTATTATATTAGGTTTAATGGGCTTTTTCTACAGTTTACTGTATTACTCTCACGCCGGAGCAATAGGCACAGGCCGGACGACAAATTGCATCAGGAGTTTCTCGCCAGAAGGTGGTGATCATCTATGATGTTGGCGTATCGACTTTGTATAAGAAGTTTCCGGTCGGAGATGAATGAAACCGTAGCACGTCGTATGCAAGAACGTGCCACGGCTGGCTGGCGAACTTTCGATAGTGCGAGTATTGAATGATTTCCAGCTGTTACCGATTTTACGTGTTAATTAGTGAAAAAACCACTCGTCAGCAGACTTCCAGGTATCTTTCAGAGTCTCCTGAACAAAAGTTTTAGCTGAATCTTTATCGGCGGTGCGCGTAACAGAAAGGCCATCGTTGCTGGTGGCTTTTACGATCACCTCTACATCGTCATAACGTTTACTGATGCGTCGGGTTAATTCTTCCTTTAACGCATCCACAGCACCGTTTGGCATTTTAGTGATTTTTTCTTTAGCGATACAGATCTCAACACGCATAACACCCTCCTGTGGTGATGCTGCCAACTTACTGATTTAGTGTATGATGGTGTTTTTGAGGTGCTCCAGTGGCTTCTGTTTCTATCAGCTGTCCCTCCTGTTCAGCTACTGACGGGGTGGTGCGTAACGGCAAAAGCACTGCCGGACATCAGCGCTATCTCTGCTCTCACTGCCGTAAAACATGGCAACTGCAGTTCACTTACACCGCTTCTCAACCCGGTACGCACCAGAAAATTATTGATATGGCCATGAATGGCGTTGGATGCCGGGCAACTGCACGCATTATGGGCGTTAGCCTCAACACGATTTTACGTCACTTAAA
>NZ_MDGW01000207.1:0-3453 GCF_001712525.1 Shigella sp. FC1661 | reverse complement strand
TCTTGTCATTGTGGAAAGGCCAACATCCATAGCTTTGGCGGCATCTGCCACCGTGTATTTCTGGTCAACAACCAGTTGAGCGGATTCGCGTTTAAACTCTGCGCTAAAATTTCTTTTTTTCATTGGAGCACCTGTGTTGTTCTGAGGTGAGCATATCACCTCTGTTCAGGTGGCCAAATTCAGTGTGCCACTTCAGTGTCCGTTAAACTCAGGCTACCTCAGCCTGAGGGCAGGTGTAAAACAATAATCAAGCATGGGGTTCATATCCATAGCTCCATTTTTATTTTAAGGAAAGCAACTGCTCTACGGTCATGTTTTTAATTGCGCCCCGGTTTACAAGAGTCCAGCCCTGTTTTTCCAGATAAAACCGGAAAGTCTCCAGGGTACAGACCAGTGCGCCATCAGGAACGGTTTCGGTGAATTCGACATTGCCGAATTTGTCGAAGTGAACAACCAGAGTGCGACCATCACCCGGAATCATCTTGTCAGCAGGTGGGGTGTTATTCTGGCGCAGTTCGGCCTCCATGCGGTCGAACTCAGCAATGTAGGCTTCCTTGAATGTGGCGGCTTTTTTGCCCGTGAAGCCCATCACCAGGAAAACGAAGCCGTTTTTGGTGATTTGGTAGGCGTTATAAGAATTGCCGCGGTGTTCGAATTTAACCCGCGAAAAGTTGCTGGTTAAAAATAGTTCAGAACATTCGAGGGATTCTATTTTTTGAACAACATGGTGATGCTGCTTGCCAAAAAACTCAGCAATCGAAATAGAAGTAGTGACGGCGCGACCATTTTCGATGGTTACGTCAGGGTGAGAAAGGGTAGTAGCCATAATGACATCCTCAAGTGATAAGTTAATTAACTCACCAGCAGAGGTGCTAATCTCATGGGTGGTGAGACGCACAGGGTTAGCACTACCGGTCACTCGAGAACCCGGCCAGCCTTGCGGCTGCCCCGCACGCCTCACCATAATTTGAATGTGGCTGTGCATTACGCATAAAAAAACCGCTTCAGCGCGGTTATGCGCTCGAGTAACTTTCGGGGTGCTAATCCCGGCACCCGTTTTATGAGGTGCAGGTACACTATAATTCCACCCGTTCTGGTTTTCAATAGCTACATTCAACATTTTCTCTTTCCTTTCATCACCGAAGTGAATTTTGTGATGCGGTGCCTAGTGCCTCCAGGTGACGTTAACCAGTTAACAATTACAGTCGGCTTTCCCACCCAAACCAATAAGGACTAACATGACTTTTAACTGTGCCGCGTGCGCTTAGCCGCATTCACCGCATCACAAAATTCACTTTAAAAAGGGCGGACATCAGCCAGCAATTAAACCGATGCCGCCAACTGGTACTTCACACAGCAATGTCGTTATTTACAACCGGAAGCGCACTCCCACCATTTAAATTTCACAGACAAGACCGACTCTTTATGAATACCGGAAATGCGCCTTCGTGTTGTGCCCGGTTTTATTTCACCACCTCCGGGCTTTGGTGGCCTCGGCTATACCTCTACAGCGAGAATATTGAATTAATCCAATAAATGGATTAGCTGGTATTTTTGGCAAGCCAGCGACGTGCGCCAGCTTCGGTTTTAAACGTTTTGCTTTTGGTATACGTCATGGCGGTGAATGTGCCGTCCTGATTGGGAAACACGCCACACACTAGGGATTCGTTGTTGCCAAGATCGATAGTATCCATGCTGACCTCATTTCCCCTTAACGCCGGGGTAGCGGAACTGTTTGCTGAGAACACCGTGCGGTGTCTTGATGAATGAAATTTAGAATAACCTAAGATGTGAAGTCAAGATTTTATGTAGAAAAACCTAAGTTTTTTTGATGTAAAAAACACAAGTGTTTGAAAGTTTGTGCTTTTTATTACAGGGTGTGGAGAAAAAAGGGGATTATTTGTTTGCGCTTCTTTTGCGAGCTTTGAGTAGTTCTTCAAAAAGTTTGTTGAAATTTTCAACTCGAGCACGCATCTCTGACAACAGGGCCTTTTGCTCTGACTCAGGCAGTGCGTCGAACAGTTGAAGTAACTCTTTTTGATCTTCTGTCAGAATGGCTGGCTGATTATCCGGGATCGGTTCGCCTGGTTGTTTATCTTCATCCCCAAAAAGAAGCCAAGTCGGTGAGCACTGAAGCGCTTGGCTCAGTGCGAATAATCTTTTCCCCGCCGGCTGTGTTTCATCTCTTTCCCATTGAGAAATTGTTACGTGAGCCACTTTGACCAGCTTACCTAATGCGACCTGAGACAGTTTTAATTTTTTACGCCTATGTAAGAGGCGAGCACCGAAGGTTTCGTTTTTCATATTAGGGAATTCTAATTTTTCTTGACTTAGGTTTCTCTACGATCTAGTTTTCTTAGGAAAATCTAAGGAGCTCGATATGTTGAAAATTGATGCTATAGCGTTTTTTGGCAGCAAAACAAAGCTTGCCAATGCCGCAGGAGTTAGGCTGGCAAGCATTGCTGCATGGGGGGAACTGGTTCCTGAAGGTCGCGCGATGCGCCTGCAAGAGGCATCTGGCGGGGAACTTTAGTACGACCCCAAAGTTTATGACGAATATCGTAAGGCAAAACGACCTGGGAAGGTGATTCATGAAAATCAGGCATGAGCACATCGAATCAGTGCTGTTAGCCCTGGCAGCCGAAAAAGGGCAGGCGTGGGTCGCTAACGCAATTACTGAAGAATATCTGCGGCAGGGGGGCGGCGAATTGCCTCTGGTACCAGGCAAGGACTGGAACAATCAGCAGAATATCTATCACCGTTGGTTGAAAGGTGAAACGAAAGCGCAAAGGGAAAAAATTCAGAAACTGATCCCTGCGGTTCTGGCAATTCTTCCGCGTGAGCTGCGTCACCGACTCTGTATCTTCGATACCCTGGAACGCCGTGCATTACTGGCGGCGCAGGAAGCGTTGAGTACGGCAATTGATGCGCATGATGACGCAGTTCAGGCCGTTTACCGGAAAGCACATTTCAGCGGTGGTGGGTCGTCCGACGATTCTGTCGTTGTGCATTGATGTTTATGCCGAACCTCCTCTGGTTCTGTTGATTGGGGAATCACAGATTATATCCGGAGGAAGGTTCGGCACCAGACGAGGTTTCTATATATGAGCATGAAACTAATGGCAAAAGCAATGGAAATTAAAGTGGGTAATCCATTGCGTAAGCTGGTTCTGATTAAGCTGGCTGTGAAGTGGCACACTGAATTTGGCCACCTGAACAGAGGTGATATGCTCACCTCAGAACAACACAGGTGCTCCAATGAAAAAAAGAAATTTTAGCGCAGAGTTTAAACGCGAATCCGCTCAACTGGTTGTTGACCAGAAATACACGGTGGCAGATGCCGCCAAAGCTATGGATGTTGGCCTTTCCACAATGACAAGATGGGTCAAACAACTGCGTGATGAGCGTCAGGGCAAAACACCAAAAGCCTCTCCGATAACACCAGAACAAATC
>NZ_MDGW01000206.1:0-3470 GCF_001712525.1 Shigella sp. FC1661 | reverse complement strand
TTATACGAGCAGGCAGTTCCGGCAGTTATTGTGGCGATACCAGATCAGACAGAGTATGAGCCGGCGCGGAAACTGCTGGGATAACAGCCCAATGGAACGCTTCTTCAGGAGTCTGAAGAACGAATGGATGCCGGTGGTGGGTTACGTAAGCTTCAGCGAGGCAGCTCACGCCATAACGGACTATATCGTTGGATATTACAGCGCACTAAGACCGCACGAATATAACGGTGGGTTACCCCCAAACGAATCGGAAAATCGATACTGGAAAAACTCTAACTCGGTGGCCAGTTTTTGTTGACCACTTCAAACCCATCTTTTACGGGGTGAAGGTAGGTTTCGTATGAAGGGTATCTGTTGTCTCCTGCAAAGTCATAAGCGGATATTTTCCTACGGTCAGTATTTTTTCCTTACCGTCAATCTTGTAGCGAAGTTGCCATACCTTTTCCCGGATACAGGAACATAAAGGTACAGGCCATTACCATCGAGAAGGCGGTATGGTTTTTCTTTCGGCTTTGCTGCTTCAATCTGCTTAACGGTGAGCATGGGTAAAAATCCGGTGGGTAAAATTATTTTATCCACTTTTTACCCGTCATGGAGTGCGGCTGTCAACGATCTGACGCGAACCATGACGAACCGTGAATATACGGAAGGCTTGATATTCAGGGGATTTTGCGGACTGGTACGGATGGGAGCGAACTGATAAATGGTGTCCCCTGCAGGAATCGAACCTGCAATTAGCCCTTAGGAGGGGCTCGTTATATCCATTTAACTAAGAGGACAATGCGGCATGAGTATACCCGCTAATGGACTGCGGAGTAAGTACACTGCCGCTCGATTGCTTAAACCCTCGCCATTTATGCTGGGTTTTTATCATTTTTCTTAATGTTTTCCGCACGTTCTGCTTTTTGGCGTGCTTCTGCTTTGCGCTTGTTGCTCATGTCGTTACGGATCTGTGCATGACTCATTAACGCGAAGATAAAGGTGCCGCCGCAGATATTCCCCGCTAAAGTAGGTAGTGCGAAGGGCCAAATGAAATCGCTCCAGTGCAGCGTGCCGTTAAACACCAGATAGAGGATTTCTACAGAACCGACAACGATGTGGGTGGTGTCACCCAGTGCAATAAGCCAGGTCATCAATATAATCACCACAATCTTTGCCGCACCCGCTGCAGGAAACATCCAAACCATAGTGGCGATCAGCCAGCCGGAAATGATCGCGTTGGCAAACATCTCGCTGGGGGTATTCTTCATCACATCCATGCCGATTTTGACAAATGCATCGTGAGTTTCTTCATTGAAGATAGGCATATATTCAAATGCCCATGCAGTAATACCTGTCCCGAGAATATTACCCAGCAGCACGACGCCCCATAATCGCATAAGTAAGCCGACGTTGCTCATTGTCGGTTTTTGCATGACGGGTAGTACCGCAGTCACGGTGTTTTCGGTAAATAATTGCTGGCGGGCCATAATGACGATAATAAAACCAAAGGTATAACCGAGATTCTCCAACAAGAAGCTGCCCGGCACGCCTTCCAGTTCGACATGAAATATCCCTTTTGCCAGTAACGAAGCGCCCATCGACAGACCCGCCGCAATGGCTGACCACAGTAGTGCCATTGCGTCGCGTTCCAGCTCTTTTTCACCATCCTGGCGGATATGTTCATGAATTGCCATCGCCCGGGAGGGGAGTCGATCTTCATCTATTTCTATTTTTTTGCCGCGCTCTTTTTCTTCGCTCTCAACTTCAATTTCGTCGCTGTGTTGATCAATTTTGTCGTTGTCCATGGTCTCTTCTCTTGAATTAGCACGTATAGCTAAAGCGTAGCGGCTTTTTTGCTCGCAACTGGCGGGAGTTACTCTGAAAATGTAGAAAAGGCCGCGTTTGCCTTTTTCTGTTTCTATAGAATCAAGTAGCCTACAGGGCGGCGATTACCAAGCTATGATCAAATCAGCAAATCAGGGCGTCTGGACATCAGTTGACGTGCTGTTACAATCGCCCACACCTAAACAGGCGGATACGGTATCGTTCCGTCATGGATGGCAAACTGCATAAGCCATAAAAAAACAGGGAGACATTTATGAAGCTTCGCCTGTCGGCGCTTGCTCTGGGAACTACGCTTCTGGTGGGGTGTGCGAGTTCCGGTACAGATCAGCAAGGGCGTTCTGACCCGTTAGAAGGGTTCAACCGCACCATGTACAACTTCAACTTCAATGTATTAGACCCGTATATTGTTCGACCGGTCGCTGTCGCCTGGCGTGATTATGTTCCGCAACCGGCGCGTAACGGTTTGAGCAACTTTACCGGCAACCTTGAAGAACCTGCGGTGATGGTTAACTACTTCTTGCAGGGCGACCCTTATCAGGGGATGGTCCACTTTACCCGCTTTTTCCTGAACACCATTTTGGGGATGGGCGGCTTTATTGATGTTGCAGGGATGGCGAACCCGAAACTGCAACGGACTGAACCTCACCGCTTCGGTAGTACGCTTGGTCATTATGGCGTGGGTTATGGGCCTTACGTTCAGTTACCGTTCTACGGTAGCTTCACGCTGCGTGATGACGGTGGTGATATGGCGGATGGTCTTTACCCGGTTCTTTCCTGGCTGACCTGGCCGATGTCTGTGGGTAAATGGACGCTTGAAGGGATCGAAACCCGCGCTCAGCTGCTGGATTCCGATGGTCTGCTGCGTCAGTCGTCCGATCCTTATATTATGGTGCGCGAAGCGTACTTCCAGCGTCATGATTTCATCGCTAATGGCGGCGAACTCAAACCGCAGGAAAATCCGAACGCACAAGCGATTCAGGATGATTTAAAAGATATTGATTCTGAATAAGAAACAAATAAAAAAGGTGAGTCGCAAAACTCACCTTTTTTGTTGTTATCCCTCAATTACCACAAGTAAAAGGAGATAAACCGACAATGACCCGGACGTAATGATGTAAAAATACTGATGTTCGTCACTGACTATTTCCGATATTCAGGCGTTGAAAAATCAAAAAACTGGAAAAATAATTTTAAATATCATCAAAATTAACATCTGGCGCAGATAGTTGATTAATTTCATTTTGATATTCCGTCTGGCGATTTTGAAGCCTTTTTTCAACTTTATCTTCGAGATCCTTAAAGTCTTTGTATTTATTTTCAGGATGGTCAACGTCAACTTTGTTAGCGAATAAAGTAGAAATTATTTCTTTTACATTATCGCGTCTAAATTTTGCATCGTCCACTTGAAAATTATATCTTATTGCTCGACGGTAATGCTGCCAACTTACTGATTTAGTGTATGATGGTGATTTTAAGGTGCTTGCGTGGCTTCCATTTCCATCAGATGTCCTTCCTGCTCCGCTACTGAAGGCGTGGTGCGTAACGGCAAAAGCACTGCCGGACATCAGCGCTATCTCTGCTCTCATTGCCGTAAAACATGGCAACTACAGTTCACTTACACCGCCTCTCAGCCCGGTACGCAC
>NZ_MDGW01000205.1:0-3561 GCF_001712525.1 Shigella sp. FC1661 | reverse complement strand
GTGCGTACCGGGCTGAGAGGCGGTGTAAGTGAACTGTAGTTGCCATGTTTTACGGCAATGAGAGCAGAGATAGCGCTGATGTCCGGCAGTGCTTTTGCCGTTACGCACCACGCCTTCAGTAGCGGAGCAGGAAGGACATCTGATGGAAATGGAAGCCACGCAAGCACCTTAAAATCACCATCATACACTAAATCAGTAAGCTGGCAGCATTACCAAAATAGCCGTAAATTACAGGAATTGATTTGGGATAAGTTGGTTGCATATGTCAATGATTTTAACTTAAGCAATCAAGAAAAATCACGCTTAATACTAAGGTTATTTGATGATGTTAAGTTGCTATTTAATGAAGTGCCTGTCAGCATTTTAGTAAATGATATTTTTTTGAAGGATTTTTTCATGAAGCAACCTGATTTTGCGAAGTGGTACTTCTATCAATTACTTAAGAAGTATGAGGGCGAACAGCTGTATCTTAATGAGTTAGGATATGTTTATGGTAATGAAGAAAAAACAAATGAAATTGTAAATAACAATCCGGGTTATGTCGTTGAGATTTTTGAAGAAAAGATGGGTAATGAATTAAAAATTAGAACAAGAATGATGGAAATCCTCCGGGATGGGAAAATAAATATATATGAATATATTAATAAAGAACAGTTAGAAAAATTAAATCCTCCGGAAGATTTACGTATAGCAATAAAAAAATTGGGGTGGAATAATTGAACTATTACTGCATAAAATAATGTGATGCCGGGATGTTTTTGTATTTCCCGGCATCTTTATAGCGATATCAATTATTTACTGAGCGTCGCGACCATCACCGCTTTGATGGTATGCATGCGGTTTTCCGCCTGATCAAAAACAATGCTGGCGGCAGATTCGAAGACCTCATCAGTCACTTCCATTCCGCCATGTAGGCCAAACTCTTCCGCCATTTTCTTACCAAGCGTCGTCTGGTCGTCATGAAACGCGGGCAGGCAGTGGAGGTATTTGACCTCCGGGTTACCGGTCAACTGCATCATCTTGCTGTTCACCTGATAATCACGCAGTAATGCAATCCGTTCTGCCCATTTCTCTTTTGCTTCCCCCATCGACACCCATACATCGGTATAGATAAAGTCAGCACCTTCAACACCTTTGGCTACATCTTCCGTCAGCGTAATATTCCCGCCATTTTGCTGTGCCAGGGCGCGGCATTCCGTAACCAGCGCAGCTTCCGGCCAGCATGCCTGTGGCGCGACCAGACGCAAATCCAGACCGGTAAGCGCCGCAGCTTCGAGCATCGAATTGCCCATGTTGTTACGTGCGTCACCTGCATAGACCAGCGTCATTTCGTTGAATGCTTTACCGGGTAAATGCTCCTGCATGGTGAGGAGATCCGCCAGCAACTGCGTGGGGTGAAACTCATTGGTCAGGCCGTTCCATACCGGCACGCCAGCGTATTCCGCCAGTGTTTCGGCAATCTCCTGACCATAGCCGCGATACTGAATACCGTCATACATGCGACCCAGCACGCGGGCAGTGTCTTTAATCGACTCTTTATGACCAATCTGACTGCCGCTTGGGCCGAGATAAGTAACGCGAGCACCCTGGTCATATGCGGCAACTTCGAAAGAGCATCGGGTACGGGTCGAGTCTTTTTCGAAGATGAGCGCGATGTTTTTACCAGTGAGTTTGGCTTCTTCTTTGCCGCTTTTCTTATCGGCTTTCAGCTTCGCGGCTAACTGCAGCAGGCTGTTGAGTTCAGCTGGCGTGAAATCGAGTAATTTCAGGAAATGCTTATGATAAAACCCGGACATAGATCCCTCCTGTGGCTAACGTCTCAATGAATTAAAATTCAATTTATATGGATGATTATTCATTTGCAAGTCTAAAGCATAAATCTTTGTCACAAAGGTGGAGGCAATGTCAGTGGTATGTGACAATAAGAGTATCGGCAGGACATTAAGAGGAATGAGCCATGGCAAACCCGGAACAACTGGAAGAACAGCGTGAAGAAACTCGTTTGATTATTGAAGAATTACTGGAAGATGGCAGCGATCCGGACGCGCTGTACACCATCGAACACCATCTTTCCGCAGACGATCTGGAAACCCTGGAAAAAGCAGCAGTTGAAGCGTTTAAACTCGGTTACGAAGTGACCGATCCAGAAGAGCTGGAAGTTGAAGATGGTGATATCGTGATTTGCTGCGACATCCTCAGCGAGTGCGCGTTGAATGCCGATCTGATCGATGCCCAGGTTGAACAACTGATGACATTGGCGGAGAAATTTGACGTTGAGTACGACGGTTGGGGCACTTATTTTGAAGATCCTAATGGCGAAGACGGCGACGATGAAGATTTTGTCGATGAAGACGATGACGGGGTTCGCCACTAATTAATTGATTAAAATGCCCGATAGCACACACTAGCGGGCATTTTTTTAGAGTTCGCGCAACATCCGCACTTCACAATCAACATGGCCCGTGCAGCCAAGTGCATAGTCGATATGCTCAAAGCCCAAATGCTCATAAAGCGCAATGGCTTCCTTTAAAAAGCGGTCGTTTCCAGATAGCAGCGTTTGAAGCCCATCTCTCGTGCCTGCTCCATCGCCATTAAGGCCAGTTTTTTCGCCAGCCCTTTACCGCGAATAGCCGGAAGAAAATACATCTTTTGCAGTTCGCAAATGTCCGATTCACTACCTGCTAATGGCGCAATCCCACCGCCGCCGACCACTTCACCCTCGTACTCAACCACCCAATATGCATGACCCGGCTGACTATACACTTGATACAGTTCGTCAAGATTCGGATCGGCGACGGTGTAGCCTTTATCAGCGGTAAGACCGTATTCGGCGGATACCTGACGAATGACGCGGGCAATAGCAGGATTATCCTGTAGCGTCAGGCGACGCATTACAGGTGATTGCGGCGCAATGTTATTCATAGTTTAACCCAATAAAAATAAAGTAATTATACATTTGTTTAATACCACTCTCTTCTTACGTGCGCAAGCATCTTATAAAGCAATAAAGTTTTTGCCAGCCTATTACTGATAAGAGTATTGTAACGTGGCAGAACATTTTACTGTCTGTATATATAAATTATATCAATGGATTTTTTAATTCAGGGAATTTTTATGGCTCAAGTTATTAATGAAATGGATGTTCCGTCCCATTCGTTTGTTTTTCATGGTACAGGTGAGAGATATTTTCTTATTTGTGTGGTGAATGTGTTGTTAACGATTATAACGCTAGGTATCTATTTACCATGGGCATTAATGAAATGTAAGCGTTATCTCTATGCTAATATGGAAGTTAACGGACAACGATTTTCGGTAATGCTGCCAACTTACTGATTTAGTGTATGATGGTGATTTTAAGGTGCTTGCGTGGCTTCCATTTCCATCAGATGTCCTTCCTGCTCCGCTACTGAAGGCGTGGTGCGTAACGGCAAAAGCACTGCCGGACATCAGCGCTATCTCTGCTCTCATTGCCGTAAAACATGGCAACTACAGTTCACTTACACCGCCTCTCAGCCCGGTACGCACCAGAAAATCATTGATATGGCCATGAATGGCGTCGGA
>NZ_MDGW01000204.1:0-3579 GCF_001712525.1 Shigella sp. FC1661 | reverse complement strand
AATCAACTGAGTTTCTCAGAATCATGCGGAATGGTGATGAGAATGCTGATGACATTGCAGGGCGCTTCACCGGGACGTATACCGGAGCTGATGCGCGATCTTGCAAGTATGGGACAACTTGTGAAATTACCGACGAGAAGGGGAAGGGCCTTCCGAGAGTGGTAAAGGAGAGGCCCTGGAAATACCCCACAGCCCCGAAAAAGAGCCAGTCAGTTGCTTAACTGACTGGCATTACTCCTCCTGAAGAGGATAATTTTACAGCCAGCAGGAAGTTAGCGGCTGGCTGTAAAAATATTATGGTTCGCCGTACAAACCAATTAAACGGCGTACCACACCGTTAGTCCAGCCAAACCCATCCTGCAACGGATACTCGCCACCGCCGCCTTCGCGTGGAACACCATCGGCAATATGGTATTTTTCGATCAGTTTGTGCTGTTCCAGATAGAACTGATTCACCGTCTTCAGCCAGCTTCGCGCGATTTCATCACCCAGAAGGTCATCGCCGTACATTTTAAATCCCTGAATCGCCATCCATTGTAACGGTGCCCAGCCGTTGGGTTTATCCCACTGTTCACCGGTTTCGTACTCGCTTGCCAGAATCCCGCCAGGTGTCAGTAACCGACTGCGCACGGCATTTGCCAGACGATCGGCCTGTTCATGGTTCGCCATACCGACATAGAGTGGCACAATGGCGGCAGCGGAAAACAGCGCCAGTTGTTCGCGTCGCCAGTCGTAATCGCGGTAGATGCCGTTTTCATCATCCCAGAGGTAACGGTTTACCGCATCGCGACGGGCACTGGCCTTCTGGCGGAACAGTGCTTCTGTCTCTTTCTCGCCTTTCAGCGCCGAGATGTTGGCGATGGCGCTCTCCAGTTTAAACAGGAAGGCATTCAGATCGATGGGGATGAACTGGGTGGTACGAATACTCGCCAGACGACCAGTATCACGCAGCCAACGGGAAGAGTAATCCCAACCGGAGGCCGCCCCCGCTCGTAAATCGCGGTACACCTCGTTGGGCGGGCGACCAGAATGTTTCGCGGTTTCAACGTCCTCAAGCCAGGATTCGTCACGCGGCGTGTCGCGATCGTCCCAGTAACGGTTGAGCAGCGATCCGTCCGGCATCCGCACAACATGGCGATAGGCCTGATTAGGGATCAACGATTCTGCACCGTCCATCCAGAAGGCATATTCCATTTTCAGGTGGTCGAGATAGCGGCGCGCACCGCGTACACCATCTTCTTCAAACAACTCCACCATCAGCGCAAAAACCGGTGGTTGCGAGCGGCTCAAATAATAGGTGCGGTTGCCGTTGGGGATGTGACCGTAGTTTTCGATCATCCAGGCGAAGTTATCGGCCATGCATTTCAGCAAATCTTCCCGACCACTTTCCGCCAGCCCCAGCATGGTGAAATAGGAATCCCAATAGTAGGTTTCGCTAAAACGGCCGCCCGGGACAATATATGACTGCGGTAGCGCCAGCAGAGAAGACCACGGAATGTGATCCTGTGGTTCGCGGGTTAGCACCGGCCACAGCTGGTCGATATGCTCTTTCAGGGAATTTTGCGGGTCCGATACATACTCGCTGGAGTAGACCTCCGGCAGCCAGAAGTGATTTTCAACAAACTTGCGCAAGTCAAAATCACGATGACGGCGCACTTTACGGTAGCGGATTAAAATATCCAGCGGGTCCATTTTGGGTGCGCAGTCGGGAAAGGTTTTACTGTCGGGGAAAATTTTCGCCGACTGAACATGCTCGAACAGTTCGAGATAGCGATCGGCAGGCGTCAGCGCATCAGAGGCGGGCAGCCCTTCAATCATCTCGGGTTCCGGTTCTGCCTCGATCATCTCATCCAGTTTTAATTCATACGGGTCCAGTTCATAGCAGAGATCGACTTCGATCATCAGTTCGTCTGGATTAGGGTTTTGAATTTTCTGATTGAGCATAAGGATCCAACCTCCGAAATTCGTCGCTAATTATCGGCTTTTCTTTAAGGGTAGTCATTCGCTCCGCCTGGTGGGCTACAAAGCGTGCGGTGGATCACGTTTATTAACTTGTCAAAAAATATAACGCACTAATATCAATGGAATTTATAAAAATACGGATTTGGTGTTGTTTTTCATTTTCAGAACATTCAATCCTGCTCTCGCCGCAATCATGATATGCCATTCCTGATCTGGGTAATAGGCACAGGCTATCTTATTGATAGTTTATATTCATGTAATTGATTCCTATCAAAAAGCGTATCTCCCTGTTTTTTATGATGGCTTTGTCTCGCAGAGACGTTTGCAGCATTCTGGAAAATTTTCTGGGTCACAATAACTCACCACCGTGAGGGAAGAATAATGAAAATGGTCTCACGTATTACCGCGATCGGCCTGGCTGGCGTCGCGATTTGCTATTTAGGGTTATCTGGTTATGTGTGGTACCACGATAATAAACGCAGTAAACAGGCCGATGTTCAGGCATCTGCTGTCAGTGAAAATAATAAGGTTTTAGGCTTTCTCCGCGAAAAAGGATGCGACTATTGCCACACGCCTTCGGCAGAATTACCCGCCTATTATTATATTCCTGGCGCGAAACAGTTGATGGATTACGACATTAAGCTTGGATATAAATCTTTTAACCTCGAGGCCGTGCGTGCGGCACTGCTGGCTGATAAACCCGTTTCGCAAAGCGATCTGAATAAGATTGAATGGGTGATGCAGTATGAAACTATGCCACCAACGCGTTATACCGCGCTACACTGGGCGGGTAAGGTGAGTGATGAAGAGCGGGCGGAAATACTGGCCTGGATTGCAAAACAGCGCGCGGAATATTACGCCAGCAATGATACTGCTCCGGAGCATCGCAATGAACCGGTGCAGCCCATCCCGCAAAAACTGCCTACCGATGCGCAAAAAGTGGCGTTGGGCTTTGCGCTGTATCACGATCCCCGTTTATCGGCTGATAGCACCATTTCATGCGCTCATTGCCATGCGTTGAATGCGGGGGGCGTCGATGGCAGAAAAACATCGATTGGTGTTGGTGGCGCAGTTGGGCCGATTAACGCGCCGACGGTATTTAACTCAGTATTTAACGTTGAGCAGTTCTGGGATGGTCGTGCGGCAACATTGCAGGATCAGGCAGGTGGACCGCCGTTGAACCCGATTGAAATGGCGTCGAAATCCTGGGACGAAATTATTGCTAAGCTGGAAAAAGATCCGCAGCTTAAAGCGCAGTTCCTCGAAGTTTATCCGCAAGGTTTCAGTGGCGAAAATATTACTGATGCCATTGCTGAATTTGAGAAAACATTAATTACGCCGGATTCCCCATTTGATAAATGGTTGCGTGGAGATGAAAATGCGCTGACGGCGCAACAGAAAAAAGGCGGTGATGCTGCCAACTTACTGATTTAGTGTATGATGGTGTTTTTGAGGTGCTCCAGTGGCTTCTGTTTCTATCAGCTGTCCCTCCTGTTCAGCTACTGACGGGGTGGTGCGTAACGGCAAAAGCACTGCCGGACATCAGCGCTATCTCTGCTCTCACTGCCGTAAAACATGGCAACTGCAGTTCACTTACACCGCTTCTCAACCCGGTAC
>NZ_MDGW01000203.1:0-3617 GCF_001712525.1 Shigella sp. FC1661 | reverse complement strand
GCCTCAACACGGTTTTACGTCACTTAAAAAACTCAGGCCGCAGTCGGTAACCTCGCGCATACAACCGGGCAGTGATGTGATTGTCTGCGCTGAAATGGACGAACAGTGGGGCTACGTCGGTGCTAAATCACGTCAGGCTGGCTGTTTTACGCGTATGACAGGATACGGATGACGGATGGCTGGCCGCTGTATGAATCACGCCTGAAGGGAAAGCTGCACGTTATCAGCAAGCGTTACACTCAGCGCATTGAGCGACATAATCTGAATCTGAGACAACATCTGGCAAGGCTGGGACGGAAGTCACTGTCGTTCTCAAAATCGGTGGAGCTGCATGACAAGGTCATCGGGCATTATCTGAACATAAAACACTATCAGTAAGTTGGAGTCATTACCAAGTGCTAGAATATTTTATCAATAATGGATTGGTTGATGTAAACAAAAAATTTCAAAAAGCAAATAGTGGGGACACTATGCTTGACAATGCAATGAAAAGCAAAGATTCAAAAATGATTGATTTTTTTATTAAAAAATGGAGCGGTATCAGGCAAACGATTTGAGAGGTGACCTAAAATATATTTAGGTTGTGCCCTGAATCTGAAGTTGTCATTTCTGTTATATTGATCGACATAGGGGATGGTGCAGACCGTTCCCCTGCAACACCACATTGCATGTGGTGAACGGAACCGCCCCGAGTTTCCTAGAGAATGTTTTATCTGTGAACTCAGGTTGCCAGATCATCGTTTCCGATGGCAGCATAATAAGCTTTTTCTGCTTCTGCCGGAGGGATATGTCCCAGCCTTTCCAGTAATCCCTTAAATTCAGGGGTAAAACGTGGTGTGCCCATAGACTCCTCCTATGCTCATATAGGGTAGATTTGTCTATGGGCCCTCCATAGCCTGATACAGGCTGTCCAGCTTTATGGGGTCAGTTCATTGGTAGGAGTATTTAATTCTTCAAACTCTTTTTTGGCTTCGCTAAGGCTTTTGGTAAATTCAGGTGTATTATGAAGTACTGCAACAACCGATGCTCCCATTAAACGCCCAGCCTCTACATCGCTTTGCCAATGCGCACCGCAGATGACCCGACTTTCTCCAAACTCATATCCACGTCGAAGTATTTCCGCTTTACGTTGAGGATTAATCTCCGCAAGTATCAGTGCTACTGCCCAACCAAAGGATGCATGACCAGAGGGATAAGAGCCAGTGATAGCCATTTTCTCATCTTTATCAGGTGTACAGGTTGCGTCTTTATAAATAACGAATGGACGAACTCTTTTATAATATTCTTTGGCGTTACGCACGGCGTAATCATGGCTATCCTGTAGTACTTGTGTTAACAACTGATATAAGATTGGGGTATTTTCCCTTGAAATATCCATGCCATAAGCATCTGAAAATGCAAGACCAAAATTCTCGTAGTATGCATCTTCGCTAGCGAGACGTACACGATTAGCATCCCGGAGCGAGCGGCCGAATTCATAATGAGCTTTGTCAGCCTGAAATACTACTGAATCCTCTGCCGGAGGCGGCGGAAGTATTGACAAACTGTCTGGTGAAGTTTGTTGAGTGAGAAAACCTTCTGCCTTCAGAGCATTTGCTGAGGGGATCAAAATCATATTTGTAGCAATACAAAAAAGAAGAAAGTTTTTGGTTTTCATAATTTATTTCCTTAGCATAATTAATTGATGATTTTGGTCAGCTGTAAAAAACGAGCTGTGTTACAAAAAACACAAGTCATGCGGAAAAATTTGAACAGAGTGATGGAAAAACAAAAAATAGTCTTATATTAAAGTAATAACATTATTTTTCATATTCACGAAAAATAATGTGGTAAAAGAATGATGTTTTTTATCTATTTGTTCGTATCGTTTTGTCTCTGTATTATGATGATTTGTGATTTTCCCTCATAGGGAAGCACTTTTCTACTAAAGAAAAAATAACTTCATCTTAAATGCAAACAATTAACTATAGGTTAAAAATTTTATACTAATCCAGTTCTTTATTAATAATAAAAGTCTTTTTCTGAGAGCTTCTTTTTACTGTATGCTCCGGATCAGCAGGAATTGAAGTTGAACGATAATGTGAGTAGGGAAAAAGCTCTTGACCATAGTGAACTCCATATCCATGATAGCCGGATATTTTTAGACCATCACTCAATGACTCATCGTTTTCAAGGTGTTTTTTTATCTGCTCTAGCAAAGATTCTTTTTCCTTAAAAAAAGGCAGAGAGTTAAGGATACAAGAAAGACTTTCAGCAGGGGCATTGTTAAAATTTTTAGGAGCCACTTTATCAGCGGAGCCGCATGAAGTAAAACGGATATCTTTCACATTTAGAATACCACAGTCTTTCATTCTTGAAATGATTGTTTGTACATCAATAAGTTCCGAACCAAGGCCTAATTGATGAGAACCAGGACTACCGTGCCCAAGAATATAAACCTTATTATACTCTTTAAAATCAGTATCGTTTACTGTTTTTATTTTCGCTTTTTTTACAGAAAAATAAGCAGCAGCATTCAATGCGTCATCATCATTATTTATTACTATTGGTTCACTCTGTGGTAGCCATGATTCAGCCATTTTTAGAAAATCATTTTTACTTTTTTCATTTTTAAAAACATAATCATATAACATCTTGTTCTTAAATACTCTTGGTATTTGTTGTCCCATAATAGATAGAACATCATTGCTATCACAAAAACCTTTCTCTCCTAAAAAAACCAATGCTGCTTTTGGGTGAGTACATGATGAATTTTTTACCCTTTTTATTATATGTGCAAATGCAATATCTGATATGCTTTCATTCTTTTTATTGACTATTCTACAGTATGGTCTAACACCATCTAAATTCATACCTACATGACTCCATATATTGTTTTATAAACATCATAGTAAAGGGTGTTATATTTTCATATAGTATGCAAGCTTCTTTGTATACTATGATTTAAAAAAACGGAACAAAAATGCAATTATATTCTGGCATTGTTTAATGCGGTTTGTCTTTTTTATTCATTATTTCAATGAAAGAATTTCAACTACAAAGTTAATTGATCCTACCTACATAATATAGACACAGTACCTAAAGTACCGTGGAGATCATCCGGGGAAGCCCCGGGTCTGATACCAGTGCAGGTAGACCGCTATCTTGTTCCGGTAATGTTCTGCCGTTCTTTACGGCATCACCTCTAGCAGAAACATCGCGTAACTGCGCCAAGTATGATGAACTTCTCTTACCGCTGCTAGACTGGCCCCCTGAATCTCCAGACAACCAGTATCACTTAAATAAGTGATAGTCTTAATACTAGTTTTTAGACTAGTCATTGGAGTACAGATGATTGATGTCTTAGGGCCGGAGAAACGCAGACGGCGTACCACACAGGAAAAGATCGCAATTGTTCAGCAGAGCTTTGAACCGGGGATGACGGTCTCCCTCGTTGCCCGGCAACATGGTGTAGCAGCCAGCCAGTTATTTCTCTGGCGTAAGCAATACCAGGAAGGAAGTCTTACTGCTGTGGCCGCCGGAGAACAGGTTGTTCCTGCCTCTGAACTTGCTGCCGCCATGAAGCAGATTAAAGAACTCCAGCGCCTGCTCGGCAAGAAAACGATGGAAAATGAACT
>NZ_MDGW01000202.1:0-3653 GCF_001712525.1 Shigella sp. FC1661 | reverse complement strand
AGTTCATTTTCCATCGTTTTCTTGCCGAGCAGGCGCTGGAGTTCTTTAATCTGCTTCATGGCGGCAGCAAGTTCAGAGGCAGGAACAACCTGTTCTCCGGCGGCCACAGCAGTAAGACTTCCTTCCTGGTATTGCTTACGCCAGAGAAATAACTGGCTGGCTGCTACACCATGTTGCCGGGCAACGAGGGAGACCGTCATCCCCGGTTCAAAGCTCTGCTGAACAATTGCGATCTTTTCCTGTGTGGTACGCCGTCTGCGTTTCTCCGGTCCTAAGACATCAATCATCTGTACTCCAATGACTAGTCTAAAAACTAGTATTAAGACTATCACTTATTTAAGTGATACTGGTTGTCTGGAGATTCAGGGGGCCAGTCTAAGATCTAAATAGCTTGCAAGACGTCGCATACCCGCTTCCTCTGCAACACTATGTCCAATAACTGCCATCGGTAAGCCACTATCTTTGGAGTATTGTGTCTGCACCCATGTTTTAATTGAATCGTTAATCGTAATATAATAATCAGCCTGATATTCCATATATTGTATTGGATCACAAAAACAGCCTGCCCCAATGCCAACAGTTCTGACTACTCTGGCTTTATCTCCATAAAATTGAATGCCAGGAAGATTATATATTTTCAAATTTTTGGCAAAACGTTTGGTAATGTTAATGACACTGTCAGGTTCTATAGCATATACACAGTACATCTCATCAGAAGCAACAATATTTGTAACATCCAGTTCTAACTGCTGAGCCAAAGCCTTAGACATTCCGAACGTAGGCTCTCGATCCATGACATCATGGCAACGAATGATTACCAAATTATTTTTATGCAAAAACTCCTTTTTTTGCTCAATTATTTTTAAATAACTGAGTTCACCGCGAGTATAATCCATTATTTTTCTGGCCCATGAAAACTCAAGATCGTCACCCTCCAGATCAGCATAAGAATAAAATGTAGTCTCATGTGTAATAATGATATTGACACCTTCAAAAACAGCCTTTCTTAAAACATCCATTGAGGCAATCCAGCAGGTCCCAATTTTATTAATAAGTGTCGCCTCAGCACCAAAAATAATTTTATCAACTGTTGGTTGCGAAACAGCAACCATTGAATTTAAAAAACAATTAAGATCCGCGGCTGTTTTAATATGATGCATTCAACATCCTTCACAGGTTTCATCAGCAATAAAATAATTTCAACATTTCTGGGAAACGTTTTGCCCATGCAGACTCAGAGTGGGTATCACCTCCCCATAAATGATAATCTATAGTTACATTGCGTTGTTTACGGAGACTCACGCATAATTTTTCAGCACCGGAAATATAGACTTCAGGAAAGTCTTCGCGCATACCACTGGTTTCCTGCGTACCGACATCGAGATATACAGTAAGATCTTCAACGATGTTGTTTTCCTGAATAAAATTCAGCATTGCGCTGTCATTGAACCATAGTGCCGGCGAAAAAACGCCAACTTTTGAAAAAACGTCCTGACGAAGAATTGCGGCAAACAAACTGATGTACGCACCCATAGAACTACCTGCTATCGCTGTATTATTACGATCTGGGAGAGTTCTAAAATTACTGTCAACATAGTTCTTGAGCGTATTCACAATAAACGCCTTTTCCTCCACTATAATCCACAGCAGGGTCCCAGCCAGGTAAGGGAAAAGATGTGTTTCGCGGCCATGGAGAATACTCATCCATACGGCTGAATTTACCATGAGACGATGCGTTATCAATCCCCACAATGATAACACCGTCGTATTGTGAATTTGAGAAAAAAGCATCTACCGCCTCAGGTATATCCCATACATGTGGACCAAAAGATACAGATTTATCAAATAAATTTTGCCCATCGTGCATATATATTACAGGGTAACTGATATCAGATTCATAATAGAACGCAGGCAGTAATATTCTTATTTCGCGACTACTCGCCAATTGTGGCATAGGAAAAGATTGCAACACATGATAGCGATTCCCATAGTTCTCAATATCGTTCATGATTTAAATTAACCTCAATGCAAAATGAAATATAACATCTAAGCACTCCCCTACCACATTCTATATGGGGAGCACTTAGAAATGACTAATAACTATATTTTTATCTTAAAATTTTTTTTCGCATTGGTAAACATAAGTTGTTCAAACTCACTTTGCGTTAATTTACTTTTTAATTCAGTAAAATACTTATTATAAAAATCATCATCATTGTACGTATCCAGCCCATTAATAGGATTATCGGTACCGAATAAAATCTTATCACTACCACAGATTTTTATCGCCTGGTAAACCATATCCGCCCTAACCCACACAGTATCGCCATAGAGATTAGGAAGTTTTGCAATCAATTCGATTGCTTCCTGATTATCTGTCGCGAGCCCCATATGACACATAACAAAATTCACGTCTGGATACTTAAGTGCCATCTCATAAAATAACTGTGGGCTGGATTCATAATCATTAGAAGTATGGCTAACTACCGGGAGATCATATTTTTGAGCAAGGCGTATATAATCCTGAACTTTTTCTGAGTTGAAAGCCATTTTTGAATGATAAGGGTGAACTTTGATGCCATAAATGATATCTCGATTGCTGGCAATCATATCTTCAAAGTCTTGATCACAACTTTCCAGACGAGGCTTAATCCACATAAACGCGCCAATTCGCTTTGCATGTTGACGAACAAGTCTGAGCATACGTTCATTGTTATCATGCTGTGTAACTTGATCTTCATCCGGAATCGGGTTCTGGTCATGGTCAACTTCAACAGCAGATCCACAGGAACATAACGCAAAATCAATATTATACTTGTCCAGAGATGCCAGAAAAACATCTTCTGGCATGCTGATTTTCACAAAATCACCAATATGAGTGTGTGCATCAATTATCATAACAAACATCCTAATTGAAATTTAAAAATCATAAAGATCAGCAGCAGGTAAACCTTCAATTTCATAACTGAAACCGGAGATCTCCATACTTCTTCCGTCATAAATAAAGTTGGCAGTATCTTCACTATTATTTAAGAAGAAAGTGATGTTATCGCGTTGATAAGCGATCACCGTAGGATGTTCAACATCTTTCCATTGTATTGATGCCTCACACCATTGTGGATGTTTTTTACGTAGACGTATTAACCAACGTATAAATTGCCGTAATTCAAGATCTTGTTTGTTTTCATCCCATATCATACATTTTCTATTATTCTCAAGCGTCATTGATTTAAAACCATCAATTCCTATTTCGCTACCGTAGTAGGGTAATGACTCCAACTTACTGATAGTGTTTTATGTTCAGATAATGCCCGATGACCTTGTCATGCAGCTCCACCGATTTTGAGAACGACAGTGACTTCCGTCCCAGCCTTGCCAGATGTTGTCTCAGATTCAGATTATGTCGCTCAATGCGCTGAGTGTAACGCTTGCTGATAACGTGCAGCTTTCCCTTCAGGCGTGATTCATACAGCGGCCAGCCATCCGTCATCCATACCACGACCTCAAAGGCCGACAGCAGGCTCAGAAGACGCTCCAGTGTGGCCAGAGTGCGTTCACCGAAGACGTGCGCCACAACCCTCCTCCGTATCCTGTCATACGCGTAAAACAGCCAGCGCTGACGTGATTTAGCACCGACGTAGCCCCACTGTTCG
>NZ_MDGW01000201.1:0-3674 GCF_001712525.1 Shigella sp. FC1661 | reverse complement strand
CAGCGCTGGCTGTTTTACGCGTATGACAGGCTCCGGAAGACGGTTGTTGCGCACGTATTCGGTGAACGCACTATGGCGACGCTGGGGCGTCTTATGAGCTTGCTGTCACCCTTTGACGTGGTGATATGGATGACGGATGGCTGGCCACTGTATGAATCCCGCCTGAAGGGAAAGCTGCACGTAATCAGCAAGCGATATACGCAGCGAATTGAGCGGCATAACCTGAATCTGAGGCAGCACCTGGCACGGCTGGGACGGAAGTCGCTGTCGTTCTCAAAATCGGTGGAGCTGCATGACAAAGTCATCGGGCATTATCTGAACATAAAACACTATCAATAAGTTGGAGTCATTACCCATTACTCGATAATACCGGTGAAATGCTGGTTGCTATAAATGACATGAATATTAGCAACGCTATTACAGCTGAATATCTCGCACAGCACCGTGAATTTATTCAGAGGGCAAAGGTCATTGTCGCGGACTGTAATATCAGTGAAGAGGCACTGGCATGGATTCTGGATAATGCCGCCAACGTACCCGTATTTGTCGATCCGGTTTCCGCATGGAAATGTGTCAAAGTGCGCGACCGTCTAAATCAGATCCACACTCTGAAGCCAAACCGCCTTGAAGCGGAAACCCTGAGTGGGATTGCGCTGTCAGGGCGTGAAGATGTGGCAAAAGTTGCTGCCTGGTTCCATCAACATGGCCTGAACCGACTGGTATTGAGCATGGGCGGCGACGGCGTTTATTACAGCGATATCAGCGGTGAAAATGGCTGGTCTGCGCCGATCAAAACCAATGTTATTAATGTTACCGGAGCGGGTGATGCCATGATGGCGGGACTTGCTTCGTGTTGGGTAGACGGAATGCCGTTTGCCGAATCTGTTCGTTTCGCACAGGGATGTTCGTCAATGGCGCTCTCCTGTGAATACACCAATAACCCCGATTTATCGATTGCCAACGTTATATCGTTAGTGGAGAACGCAGAATGTCTGAATTAAAAATTTCCCCTGAATTATTACAAATTTCCCCGGAAGTGCAGGACGCTTTAAAAAACAAAAAACCGGTTGTGGCGCTGGAATCGACCATTATTTCTCACGGGATGCCGTTCCCACAAAATGCCCAGACCGCAATTGAAGTAGAAGAAACTATTCGTAAACAGGGCGCTGTACCTGCCACTATCGCCATTATTGGCGGCGTGATGAAAGTGGGTTTAAGCAAAGAAGAAATTGAATTACTGGGTCGTGAAGGGCATAACGTGACCAAAGTTAGTCGTCGCGATTTACCTTTTGTTGTTGCCGCCGGAAAAAATGGCGCAACCACTGTGGCTTCAACGATGATTATTGCGGCGCTTGCCGGAATTAAAGTATTTGCCACCGGGGGAATTGGTGGTGTGCATCGCGGGGCGGAACATACCTTCGATATTTCTGCCGATTTGCAAGAACTGGCAAATACTAATGTCACCGTTGTTTGTGCCGGGGCGAAATCTATTCTCGATTTAGGATTAACCACTGAGTATTTAGAAACCTTCGGTGTGCCGTTAATTGGCTATCAGACTAAAGCGCTGCCTGCGTTTTTCTGCCGTACCAGCTCGTTTGACGTCAGTATTCGTCTCGACAGCGCCAGTGAAATTGCCCGTGCAATGGCGGTGAAATGGCAAAGCGGGCTGAACGGTGGCCTCGTGGTAGCGAACCCGATCCCGGAACAGTTTGCGATGCCGGAGGAATCTATCAATGCAGCCATAGATCAAGCCGTCGCCGAAGCCGAAGAGCAGGGCGTTATTGGTAAAGAAAGTACACTGTTCCTGCTGGCGCGCGTTGCTGAGCTGACCGGCGGTGACAGCCTGAAATCCAATATCCAGCTGGTGTTCAACAACGCCATTCTGGCGAGTGAAATTGCCAAAGAATACCAGCGTCTCGCGGGTTAATTTCTGACGGGCAGAAAGCCGTCGCCCGTACTCATCAAGCATACCAAAACCTGGCGCTGACGCCGGGTTTACTGGCATGAAGGGAAAATCATTATGGATATAATGAGAAGTGTTGTGGGGATGGTGGTGTTACTGGCAATAGCATTTCTGTTGTCAGTGAATAAAAAGAGCATCAGTTTGCGCACGGTTGGAGCCGCACTGCTGCTGCAAATCGCTATTGGTGGCATCATGCTCTACTTTCCACCGGGAAAGTGGGCAGTAGAACAGGCGGCATTAGGCGTTCATAAAGTGATGTCTTACAGTGATGCCGGTAGCGCCTTCATTTTTGGTTCGCTGGTTGGGCCGAAAATGGATGTCCTGTTTGACGGTGCGGGTTTTATCTTCGCCTTTCGCGTACTTCCGGCGATTATTTTCGTTACTGCGCTCATCAGTCTGCTGTACTACATTGGCGTGATGGGGCTGCTGATTCGCATCCTTGGCAGCATTTTCCAGAAAGCTCTTAACATCAGCAAAATCGAATCTTTTGTCGCAGTCACAACTATTTTCCTCGGGCAAAATGAGATCCCGGCGATCGTTAAACCGTTTATCGATCGCATGAATCGCAACGAGTTGTTTACCGCAATTTGTAGCGGGATGGCGTCCATTGCTGGTTCGATGATGATTGGTTATGCCGGAATGGGCGTACCAATTGACTACCTGTTAGCGGCATCGCTGATGGCGATCCCAGGTGGTATTTTGTTTGCACGTATTCTTAGCCCGGCCACCGAGCCTTCGCAGGTCACATTTGAAAATCTGTCGTTCAGCGAAACGCCGCCAAAAAGCTTTATCGAAGCGGCGGCGAGCGGTGCGATGACCGGGCTGAAAATCGCCGCTGGTGTAGCGACGGTGGTAATGGCGTTTGTCGCAATTATTGCGCTGATCAACGGCATTATCGGCGGAATTGGTGGCTGGTTTGGTTTCGCCAATGCCTCTCTGGAAAGTATTTTTGGCTATGTGCTGGCACCGCTGGCGTGGATCATGGGTGTGGACTGGAGTGATGCCAATCTTGCGGGTAGCCTGATTGGGCAGAAACTGGCGATTAACGAATTCGTCGCTTACCTGAGTTTCTCCCCATACCTGCAAACGGGCGGCACGCTGGAAGTGAAAACCATTGCGATTATCTCCTTTGCGCTTTGTGGTTTTGCTAACTTTGGTTCTATCGGTGTTGTCGTTGGCGCATTTTCGGCTATTTCGCCAAAACGCGCGCCGGAAATCGCCCAGCTTGGTTTACGGGCGCTGGCAGCAGCAACGCTTTCCAACCTGATGAGTGCGACTATTGCCGGGTTCTTTATTGGTTTAGCTTGAGTTTCATTGCCGGATGTACGCGCTTATTAAGCGTTGCATCGGCAATCGCGCTAGGTAATGACTCCAACTTACTGATAGTGTTTTATGTTCAGATAATGCCCGATGACCTTGTCATGCAGCTCCACCGATTTTGAGAACGACAGTGACTTCCGTCCCAGCCTTGCCAGATGTTGTCTCAGATTCAGATTATGTCGCTCAATGCGCTGAGTGTAACGCTTGCTGATAACGTGCAGCTTTCCCTTCAGGCGTGATTCATACAGCGGCCAGCCATCCGTCATCCATACCACGACCTCAAAGGCCGACAGCAGGCTCAGAAGACGCTCCAGTGTGGCCAGAGTGCGTTCACCGAAGACGTGCGCCACAACCGTCCTCCGTATCCTGTCATACGCGTAAAACAGCCAGC
>NZ_MDGW01000200.1:0-3747 GCF_001712525.1 Shigella sp. FC1661 | reverse complement strand
GGTAAGCCCGGCGGGGTGATGTTCCACAGCGATCAGGGCAGTCATTATACGAGCAGGCAGTTCCGGCAGTTATTGTGGCGATACCAGATCAGACAGAGTATGAGCCGGCGCGGAAACTGCTGGGATAACAGCCCAATGGAACGCTTCTTCAGGAGTCTGAAGAACGAATGGATGCCGGTGGTGGGTTACGTAAGCTTCAGCGAGGCAGCTCACGCCATAACGGACTATATCGTTGGATATTACAGCGCACTAAGACCGCACGAATATAACGGTGGGTTACCCCCAAACGAATCGGAAAATCGATACTGGAAAAACTCTAACTCGGTGGCCAGTTTTTGTTGACCACTTCAATGTTGCTTTTGACTTCAAGTAATCGACGCAACACCAGTCGACCGATACGACCAAAACCGTTAATACCAACCTTACTCATGGTTTTCTCCTGTCAGGAACGTTCGGATGAAAATTGATCCTTTCCAGGCTTAGCCCAGGATTGTGGGATGGGCAATCTCCATTCTTACAGTGAAACGTAACGTACTGAAAACGGGTGAACAATATTTAATGAAATTTTGAGAAAAGCCCGTTATGTTAACGGAAAATTATGTTAAAGCAGGAAATGTTATGGAAAATAAATACTCAAGGTTACAAATCAGCATTCACTGGCTGGTCTTTTTGCTGGTTATCGCAGCGTATTGCGCAATGGAGTTTCGGGGTTTCTTCCCACGTAGCGATCGGCCACTCATCAACATGATTCATGTTTCCTGCGGCATCTCAATTCTCGTGCTGATGGTCGTTCGTCTTTTGTTAAGGCTGAAATACCCAACCCCGCCGATTATACCTAAGCCAAAACCGATGATGACGGGACTGGCGCATTTGGGACATTTGGTGATTTATCTCCTGTTTATTGCGCTGCCAGTGATTGGTTTGGTGATGATGTATAACCGGGGCAACCCGTGGTTTGCGTTTGGTTTGACGATGCCTTACGCTTCAGAGGCCAATTTCGAACGGGTTGATAGCTTAAAGTCGTGGCATGAAACGCTGGCGAATCTGGGATATTTTGTCATCGGGTTGCACGCTGCGGCTGCACTGGCACACCACTATTTCTGGAAGGACAACACACTTCTACGCATGATGCCGCGTAAACGTTCCTGAAGGATATTTAAAGAAAACGCCTGTACTAAAACCGACCCGTGGTACAGGCGAAGAATACGGGTCTACATCGGAAGCGCCTATTATATTTATTTGTATGACAAATAAAACCATAATCCTTGCCCATACGTCCATCTGGCTTATTTTTAATCAATTCACCCGATCTTTGATCTCATCTACGGTATCAAAATAAACCAGCGTATAACGTTCAAATCGAACATAAGATTCGATAAACCATGGAGGTTATATGAAAAAACTGGCACTTATTTTGTTTATGGGAACGCTTGTTTCCTTTTATGCCGATGCCGGGCGCAAACCCTGTTCTGGTTCGAAAGGGGGGATCTCACACTGTACGGCAGGCGGCAAATTTGTCTGTAATGATGGTTCTATTAGTGCCTCGAAAAAAACATGCACTAACTGAAGTGTAAAAGGGGTGCCATGAGAAAATGAATCTGCTAGTCAGATGCGCGGGGAAAATCCCCGCGCTTGCCCTTACCTGGACGTGCAGGCCATGAGCGCAGCAACCTCCTTATCACCGTCCCGGAACCGCAGTTCGTAGAGCGTTTGTCGGGTCAGGAGTGTGAATGTCAGAATCGTAATGCAGATAATGAGCAGACACACCACCAGAGGGTTGTGCTTCATAGCCTTTCTCCTTGCCGGATGGCGGGTAAGAGGCTAAGATCTGAATTGCTAGGTTCATTCGTTGGCCTCGGTTGATAGAAATATCGGTCGGGGCCTTCGTCTTTCTGATTCCCGGTTAGCCTGAAAACAGAAAGTCTCAGGCACCCGCAGGCATCCTATGAGGTTTCCTTAGGGACGAAAATAATCACTTCACGAAATTGCGTGCTGTTTTCCAGAATTTTTCGTCATTCGGATTAGCCAGTTTAGCCATTCGTTACTCTCTTCATTCCAATAGCATTAATTTTCTCTGCAATAATTGTTGTAAAAATGTGACGCAAAGAGGTTTTTGGTCATAAGTAATTACCGTCAAGTGCCGATGACTTTCTATC
Organism: Shigella sp. FC1661; assembly: GCF_001712525.1. Lineage (NCBI taxonomy): Bacteria > Pseudomonadati > Pseudomonadota > Gammaproteobacteria > Enterobacterales > Enterobacteriaceae > Shigella > Shigella sp. FC1661. Next base: position 1,591 of record NZ_MDGW01000200.1, on the reverse strand, counting down.
AGGAGTAAACCTGGACGAGAGACAACGGTAATGAATACAACTCTCTCACAGCGATTAGGTTTTTTGCATCACATCAGGCTGGTTCCGTTATTTGCCTGCATTCTTGGCGGTATCTTAGTTCTATTCGCATTAAGTTCTGCTCTGGCTGGCTATTTCCTCTGGCAGGCCGATCGCGATCAGCGTGATGTTACTGCGGAGATTGAGATTCGGACCGGGTTAGCGAACAGTTCAGATTTTTTGCGTTCAGCCCGGATCAATATGATTCAGGCCGGGGCTGCGAGTCGTATTGCGGAAATGGAAGCAATGAAGCGAAATATTGCGCAAGCCGAATCGGAGATTAAACAGTCGCAGCAAGGTTATCGTGCTTATCAGAATCGACCGGTGAAAACACCTGCTGATGAAGCCCTCGACACTGAATTAAATCAACGCTTTCAGGCTTATATCACGGGTATGCAACCTATGTTGAAATATGCCAAAAATGGCATGTTTGAAGCGATTATCAATCATGAAAGTGAGCAGATCCGACCGCTGGATAATGCTTATACCGATATTTTGAACAAAGCCGTTAAGATACGTAGCACCAGAGCCAACCAACTGGCCCATCAGCGCACCCGCCTGGGTGGGATGTTCATGATTGGCGCGTTTGTGCTTGCCCTGGTCATGACGCAGATAACATTTATGGTGCTACGTCGGATCGTCATTCGTCCACTGCAACATGCCGCACAACGGATTGAAAAAATCGCCAGTGGCGATCTGACGATGAATGATGAATCGGCGGGTCGTAATGAAATCGGTCGCTTAAGTCGTCATTTACAGCAAATGCAGCATTCACTGGGGATGACAGTAGGGACTGTTCGACAGGGCGCGGAAGAGATTTATCGTGGCACCAGCGAAATTTCAGCTGGCAATGCGGACCTGTCATCTCGCACCGAAGAACAAGCGGCGGCTATCGAACAAACTGCCGCCAGCATGGAGCAACTCACTGCGACGGTGAAACAGAATGCGGATAACGCGCATCATGCCAGCAAACTGGCGCAAGAGGCTTCTATTAAAGCCAGCGATGGCGGGCAGACGGTTTCCGGTGTAGTAAAAACGATGGGCGCTATCTCCACGAGTTCGAAGAAAATTTCTGAGATCACCGCCGTCATCAACAGTATTGCTTTCCAGACGAATATTCTGGCACTGAATGCTGCCGTTGAAGCCGCGCGAGCGGGTGAGCAAGGGCGTGGATTTGCCGTTGTCGCCAGCGAAGTACGGACACTCGCAAGTCGCAGCGCTCAGGCGGCGAAAGAGATTGAAGGCTTGATCAGTGAATCAGTCAGGTTAATTGACCTGGGGTCGGATGAGGTGGCAACGGCCGGGAAAACCATGAGCACTATTGTTGATGCCGTCGCGAGTGTCACACATATCATGCAGGAAATCGCCGCCGCCTCGGATGAACAAAGTAGAGGCATAACGCAGGTTAGCCAGGCGATTTCTGAAATGGATAAGGGTAAGCGTGCAGCAAGAACCGTATTGACGGGGATGTGTTATTCAGTCGGCAGTGCTACGCGCCAGGGGAGCAGTTCGCCGACCCGGTTTATCGGCCAGT
>NZ_MDGW01000210.1:0-30061 GCF_001712525.1 Shigella sp. FC1661 | reverse complement strand
GTCGGGGCTAAATCGCGCAGCGCTGGCTGTTTTACGCGTATGACAGGCTCCGGAAGACGGTTGTTGCGCACGTATTCGGTGAACGCACTATGGCGACGCAGGGGCGTCTTATGAGCTTGCTGTCACCCTTTGACGTGGTGATATGGATGACGGATGGCTGGCCACTGTATGAATCCCGCCTGAAGGGAAAGCTGCACGTAATCAGCAAGCGATATACGCAGCGAATTGAGCGGCATAACCTGAATCTGAGGCAGCACCTGGCACGGCTGGGACGGAAGTCGCTGTCGTTCTCAAAATCGGTGGAGCTGCATGACAAAGTCATCGGGCATTATCTGAACATAAAACACTATCAATAAGTTGGAGTCATTACCAATTTGATTTAGGGCAACAGCGGGTTGCCCCATATAGTCATTTGTCTGATTGACAGTGTAGTGCACGCAAAAGATTTAATCCTTTAGGCGTAATAAAAAATAATATATCATGCTAATTATTTGATTTTGTTGTTTTTGCAGACTTATCAGCAAGAGGGAGTATAACGCGATTATTCGCTCATTTTTCAGACATTTGCCATGCTTAAATGTGATGTCATCACGTATTAGCAAGGCCTTTCCCGTTATACTGCCAGCGTAAAGGATAAGTCACATATTTCTGGAGGGGATATGATTCTTGAGCGCGTTGAAATTGTGGGTTTTCGCGGTATCAACCGTTTGTCGTTGATGCTGGAACAAAACAACGTCCTGATTGGGGAGAACGCGTGGGGTAAATCCAGCTTGCTGGACGCCTTAACCCTGCTGCTATCGCCAGAATCAGATCTCTACCATTTTGAGCGCGACGATTTCTGGTTCCCGCCGGGAGATATCAACGGGCGAGAACATCATCTGCATATTATTTTGACCTTCCGCGAATCGCTGCCAGGCCGACATCGGGTTCGCCGTTATCGGCCGCTGGAAGCGTGCTGGACGCCATGCACCGATGGCTATCACCGTATTTTTTATCGTCTGGAAGGGGAGAGTGCGGAAGACGGCAGCGTGATGACACTGCGCAGTTTTCTCGATAAAGACGGACATCCGATTGATGTCGAGGATATTAACGATCAGGCACGCCATCTGGTGCGTTTAATGCCGGTGCTGCGCTTGCGTGATGCCCGTTTTATGCGCCGTATTCGTAACGGCACGGTGCCAAATGTCCCTAATGTGGAAGTCACCGCGCGCCAGCTCGATTTCCTCGCCCGTGAGTTATCCTCACATCCGCAAAATCTCTCTGATGGGCAGATTCGTCAGGGACTTTCCGCAATGGTACAGCTGCTTGAGCATTATTTCTCTGAGCAGGGGGCCGGACAGGCGCGATATCGTTTAATGCGGCGGCGGGCCAGCAATGAGCAACGAAGCTGGCGCTATCTGGACATCATCAACCGGATGATTGACCGACCTGGAGGGCGCTCGTATCGGGTTATTTTGCTCGGCCTGTTTGCTACTTTATTGCAGGCAAAAGGCACATTGAGACTGGATAAAGACGCGCGTCCATTGTTGCTGATCGAAGATCCAGAAACCCGTTTACACCCCATTATGCTTTCAGTTGCCTGGCATCTGTTGAATCTTCTGCCATTGCAGCGCATTGCCACCACCAACTCGGGTGAGTTGCTTTCGTTAACGCCGGTAGAGCATGTTTGCCGACTGGTACGTGAGTCCTCGCGCGTTGCCGCCTGGCGTCTGGGGCCGAGTGGCTTGAGTACCGAAGATAGCCGACGCATATCCTTTCACATTCGTTTTAACCGTCCGTCATCGCTGTTTGCACGCTGCTGGTTGCTGGTGGAAGGGGAAACGGAAACCTGGGTTATCAATGAACTGGCGCGTCAGTGCGGACATCATTTTGATGCCGAAGGGATCAAGGTCATTGAGTTTGCCCAGTCCGGGCTAAAGCCACTGGTTAAATTTGCCCGCCGAATGGGGATTGAATGGCATGTACTGGTCGATGGCGATGAAGCAGGGAAGAAATATGCCGCTACGGTACGCAGCCTGTTGAATAACGATCGGGAAGCCGAACGAGAACATTTAACGGCGTTACCGGCGCTGGATATGGAACATTTTATGTATCGCCAGGGATTTTCCGATGTGTTCCACCGCGTGGCGCAAATCCCGGAAAATGTACCGATGAATCTACGCAAAATTATCTCGAAAGCGATCCATCGCTCTTCCAAACCCGATCTTGCCATTGAAGTGGCAATAGAGGCAGGACGTCGTGGTGTGGACTCCGTACCGACGCTGCTGAAAAAAATGTTCTCACGCGTGCTGTGGCTGGCGCGCGGTCGCGCGGATTAACCGCGAAACATCGTGGCCATTTGTGGCTGAATAGCGTCGAGCATCTCATAGCGCCGACGGTATTCAGCCCGTTTTTTACTGGCGATTTCGGCAATCTCTTTTCGTGCTATCTGTGCTGGAAGGCGGTAATGGCGTTCAGCATCACATACGCCGCCAACCGATTCCCAGAAAGCGTTGTAATCAGCGTGGATCTTGCCTTCTTTATCGCGATAACGCAGGCTGCGGTAAATATGCGTTTCATTGCTGACGGCAATAATCTGCTCTACCTGCAAACGTTGGGCAAACAGACAGGCCGCTTCCATCACGAGGCGTTTGGGAAATAGCCCGTGGCAGGCTTTCGTCGCATTCTGGATTTCCTGATGTGGAATTTCCCATTTTGCGCCTTGCAGTCCGCCAATAAACATCGTTCTTTTCCCCTGATATTCACACAGGGTAAACGTGATCTCTGCCAGAGGAATACCTTCGCTGTTGCGAAACAGGATTGTGCTGTCACCTTCTTTATCCATTGAGATCATCATGGTCAGCTCAAGCGTGAACTGCTCGCCGTTTTTGCCTTCCAGCTTCGCCAGTTGCATCCCGGGGGTATTCAAATATAAGCTGAATTCTTCCGCCGACATACATCCGCGGAGTAACGCATAATGGTAACGTAACGCCTCCAGCAATTGCTTACGGCTAAGATTCGCCGCAAGGTAAGGGCGATGCAGACGCACAGGCAGTCGCGGCTGGCGCGTTAACAACACATTGAGATTAGGCCAGTGGGAAAGTTCGTTCATCCACTCAACGCTTAAACGCGGCATAATCAACGAGCGCAGCAAAAATTTCTGGCGAAAACTACGGCGATGCCAGAATTTACCCGGCCGACACTGTCCACGTGCCAGACTAAGAAAAAGTGACAGGCTGCTGAGAGATTCAGATGGCGTAAAGGTCCGTTCAGTTAGCTGCGACATATTCATGAAATCAATGGTTATACATGACGTCGATTTCACCATTGCGTATCTTAACCAAACATCAATAGTGTGATTACTAACGTAAATTTTAGGGTTTTGTTGATATTTCGTTGAAGTTAATGACCCGGATTGGCATATGGAGTATTCAGAATATTTATGAAAAAGCGGAAAACCGTGAAGAAGCGTTACGTTATTGCGCTGGTGATAGTCATCGCCGGACTGATTACGTTATGGAGAATTCTTAACGCACCCGTGCCGACTTATCAGACACTGATTGTGCGCCCCGGTGATTTACAGCAAAGCGTGCTGGCGACCGGAAAGCTGGACGCGCTGCGTAAGGTTGATGTGGGCGCGCAGGTCAGCGGTCAGTTGAAAACTCTGTCGGTGGCGATTGGCGATAAAGTAAAAAAAGACCAGCTTTTAGGGGTTATTGATCCTGAACAGGCTGAAAACCAGATTAAGGAGGTCGAAGCAACGCTGATGGAGCTACGTGCGCAGCGGCAGCAGGCGGAAGCGGAGCTGAAACTGGCGCGGGTGACGTATTCCCGTCAGCAACGTCTGGCACAAACGCAGGCGGTTTCACAGCAGGATCTCGACACCGCCGCGACGGAGATGGCTGTGAAACAGGCGCAAATTGGCACCATTGACGCGCAAATCAAGCGCAATCAGGCTTCTCTCGATACGGCTAAAACCAATCTCGATTACACTCGCATCGTTGCCCCGATGGCCGGGGAAGTCACGCAAATCACCACTCTGCAAGGCCAGACGGTGATTGCCGCACAACAAGCACCGAACATTCTGACGCTGGCAGATATGAGCACCATGCTGGTAAAAGCGCAGGTTTCTGAAGCGGATGTAATCCACCTGAAGCCGGGGCAAAAAGCTTGGTTTACGGTGCTTGGCGATCCACTGACGCGCTACGAGGGGCAAATCAAGGATGTACTACCGACGCCGGAAAAGGTTAACGACGCTATTTTCTATTACGCCCGTTTTGAAGTCCCCAACCCCAATGGTTTGCTGCGGCTGGATATGACTGCGCAAGTGCATATTCAGCTCACCGATGTGAAAAATGTGCTGACGATCCCTCTGTCGGCGTTAGGCGATCCGGTTGGCGATAATCGTTATAAAGTCAAATTGTTGCGTAATGGTGAAACACGCGAGCGTGAAGTGACGATTGGCGCACGTAACGATACCGATGTTGAGATTGTCAAAGGGCTGGAAGCGGGCGATGAAGTGGTGATTGGTGAGGCCAAACCAGGAGCTGCACAATGACGCCTTTGCTCGAATTAAAGGATATTCGTCGCAGCTATCCTGCCGGTGATGAGCAGGTTGAGGTGCTGAAGGGCATCACCCTCGATATTTATGCCGGTGAGATGGTAGCGATTGTTGGCGCTTCAGGTTCCGGTAAATCGACCCTGATGAATATTCTCGGCTGTCTGGATAAGGCCACCAGCGGCACCTATCGCGTCGCCGGTCAGGATGTTGCCACACTGGACGCCGATGCGCTGGCGCAACTGCGCCGCGAGCATTTCGGCTTTATTTTCCAGCGTTACCATTTACTTTCGCATTTAACCGCCGAGCAGAACGTTGAAGTACCCGCCGTCTATGCCGGTCTTGAGCGGAAACAGCGGCTGCTTCGCGCCCAGGAGTTACTGCAACGACTGGGGCTGGAAGACCGTACAGAGTATTATCCGGCACAGCTTTCGGGTGGTCAGCAACAGCGCGTCAGCATCGCGCGGGCATTGATGAACGGCGGTCAGGTAATTCTTGCCGATGAACCAACCGGCGCACTGGACAGCCATTCTGGCGAAGAGGTGATGGCGATCCTGCATCAGCTGCGCGATCGCGGGCATACGGTGATTATCGTCACCCACGATCCGCAGGTCGCTGCTCAGGCCGAGCGGGTGATCGAAATTCGCGACGGCGAAATTGTGCGCAATCCTCCCGCCATTGAAAAAGTGAATGTTGCTGGCGGGACGGAGCCTGTTGTCAACACGGTGTCTGGCTGGCGGCAGTTTGTCAGCGGTTTTAACGAGGCGCTGACGATGGCATGGCGGGCGCTGGCAGCGAATAAAATGCGTACTTTACTGACCATGCTGGGGATTATTATCGGTATTGCGTCGGTGGTTTCCATTGTCGTGGTGGGTGACGCCGCCAAACAAATGGTGCTGGCGGATATTCGTTCTATTGGTACGAATACTATTGATGTCTATCCCGGGAAAGATTTTGGCGATGACGATCCGCAATATCAGCAGGCGCTGAAGTACGACGACTTAATCGCCATCCAAAAACAACCGTGGGTCGCCTCAGCCACACCTGCCGTCTCGCAAAACCTGCGCCTGCGTTATAACAATGTTGATGTTGCTGCCAGTGCCAATGGCGTGAGCGGCGATTATTTTAATGTCTATGGCATGACCTTCAGTGAAGGAAACACCTTTAATCAGGAGCAGCTGAACGGTCGTGCGCAGGTCGTGGTTCTCGACAGTAATACTCGCCGCCAGCTTTTCCCCCATAAAGCAGATGTGGTTGGCGAGGTGATTCTGGTCGGCAATATGCCCGCCAGAGTCATTGGTGTGGCGGAAGAAAAACAGTCGATGTTTGGTAGCAGTAAAGTGCTGCGTGTCTGGCTACCTTACAGCACGATGTCCGGGCGAGTTATGGGCCAGTCGTGGCTGAACTCCATTACTGTCAGGGTAAAAGAAGGATTTGACAGCGCCGAGGCGGAACAGCAACTCACGCGTTTACTTTCACTGCGCCACGGAAAGAAGGATTTCTTTACCTGGAACATGGACGGCGTCTTGAAAACTGTTGAAAAGACCACACGTACTTTACAACTGTTTCTGACGCTGGTGGCGGTGATTTCGCTGGTGGTGGGCGGTATTGGTGTAATGAATATTATGCTGGTGTCAGTGACCGAGCGGACGCGGGAAATTGGCATTCGCATGGCTGTAGGTGCGCGAGCAAGCGATGTTTTGCAACAGTTCCTGATCGAAGCCGTACTGGTTTGCCTGGTCGGTGGCGCGTTGGGAATAACGCTGTCACTGTTAATTGCTTTCACCTTGCAGCTTTTCTTACCCGGCTGGGAGATTGGTTTTTCACCGTTGGCACTGCTGCTGGCGTTTCTCTGCTCGACGGCCACCGGGATTTTATTTGGATGGTTACCCGCACGAAATGCGGCACGACTGGATCCAGTAGATGCTCTGGCACGAGAGTAATTTTTGAGATAAAAATGCCAGCCGATCGGGCTGGCATTTTGCCTTTAGGATGTACACAATGAGACAGAAGAGCTATGCGACTGCCGCTTCTACTTCGACGGGCACAATAACACTGGCGTGATTGCCTTTTGGCCCCTGGTGGACATCAAACTGAACGGATTGTCCAGCTTTTAGCGTTCTGTAACCATCCATCTGAATGGTGGAATAATGAGCGAAAATATCTTCGCCGCCGCCTTCAGGGCAGATGAAACCAAACCCTTTGGCATTGTTGAACCACTTAACAGTACCCTTTTCCATGCTTCGACATCCTTCGCAAATCTTATACAAGTAAGATGGAATAAACCGGGGTCAGAGAGGGGGCTGTTCAAAACCTCGCCAACTCTGGAAATACAATTTAGAGAATTAGGGCGAGCCGTCAAGCGTTTGACAGGGGCCAGGGGGCAGGTATGAATCAAAAATTTGAAGCAGTTAACGCTATTGACAGGAATGTGACAGATGTCGCTGATGCCAACGATAGATGATAGTTATCTATCATGTGGAGTAGATTGGTCAGGCAAATAAGCTCTTGTCAGCGGCAGGGCGTTCTGCCGATAACCGTAACCGAAGATGATAACTGACAATGGGTAAAACGAACGACTGGCTGGACTTTGATCAACTGGCGGAAGAAAAAGTTCGCGACGCGCTAAAACCGCCATCTATGTATAAAGTGATATTAGTCAATGATGATTACACTCCGATGGAGTTTGTTATTGACGTGTTACAAAAATTCTTTTCTTATGATGTAGAACGTGCAACGCAATTGATGCTCGCTGTTCACTACCAGGGGAAGGCCATTTGCGGAGTCTTTACCGCCGAGGTTGCAGAAACCAAAGTGGCGATGGTGAACAAGTACGCGAGGGAGAATGAGCATCCATTGCTGTGTACGCTAGAAAAAGCCTGAATGCAGGCATAAAAATTGGGGGAGGTGCCTATGCTCAATCAAGAACTGGAACTCAGTTTAAATATGGCTTTAGCCAGAGCGCGCGAGCACCGTCAGGAGTTTATGACCGTCGAGCACTTGTTACTGGCGCTGCTCAGTAACCCATCTGCCCGGGAGGCGCTGGAAGCGTGTTCTGTGGATTTGGTTGCGCTCTGTCAGGAACTGGAAGCCTTTATTGAACAAACCACACCCGTTCTGCCTGCCAGTGAAGAGGAGCGCGACACACAGCCGACGCTGAGTTTTCAGCGTGTACTGCAACGTGCGGTCTTCCATGTCCAGTCCTCCGGTCGCAATGAGGTAACCGGTGCAAACGTTCTGGTCGCTATCTTTAGCGAACAGGAGTCGCAGGCGGCATATCTGTTGCGTAAACATGAAGTCAGCCGTCTCGATGTGGTGAACTTTATCTCTCATGGCACGCGTAAAGACGAGCCGACACAGTCTTCTGATCCTGGCAGCCAGCCAAACAGCGAAGAACAAGCTGGTGGGGAGGAACGTATGGAGAATTTCACGACGAACCTGAATCAGCTTGCGCGCGTGGGCGGAATCGACCCACTGATTGGTCGTGAGAAGGAGCTGGAGCGTGCTATTCAGGTTCTCTGCCGTCGCCGTAAAAACAACCCGCTGCTGGTGGGGGAATCTGGTGTCGGTAAAACCGCGATTGCGGAAGGTCTTGCCTGGCGAATTGTTCAGGGCGATGTGCCGGAAGTGATGGCTGACTGTACGATTTACTCTCTCGATATCGGTTCTCTGTTAGCGGGCACTAAATATCGCGGCGACTTTGAAAAACGTTTTAAAGCGTTGCTCAAGCAGCTGGAGCAGGACACTAACAGCATCCTGTTTATTGATGAGATCCACACCATTATCGGTGCGGGTGCAGCGTCTGGTGGCCAGGTCGATGCGGCTAACCTGATCAAACCGTTGCTCTCCAGCGGTAAAATTCGCGTAATTGGTTCGACAACCTATCAGGAGTTCAGCAACATTTTCGAGAAAGACCGTGCTCTGGCGCGTCGCTTCCAGAAAATTGATATTACTGAACCGTCGATCGAAGAAACTGTTCAAATCATCAATGGCCTGAAACCGAAGTATGAAGCGCACCACGACGTGCGTTATACTGCAAAAGCGGTGCGTGCAGCGGTAGAGCTGGCGGTGAAATACATTAACGATCGTCATCTGCCGGATAAAGCCATTGACGTTATCGACGAAGCGGGCGCTCGCGCACGCCTGATGCCGGTAAGCAAACGCAAGAAAACCGTTAATGTGGCGGATATTGAGTCCGTGGTGGCCCGTATTGCGCGCATTCCAGAGAAGAGTGTTTCTCAGAGTGACCGCGATACCCTGAAAAACCTCGGCGATCGCCTGAAAATGCTGGTCTTCGGTCAGGATAAAGCCATTGAGGCGCTGACTGAAGCCATTAAGATGGCGCGTGCAGGTTTAGGTCACGAACATAAACCGGTTGGTTCGTTCCTGTTTGCCGGCCCTACCGGGGTCGGGAAAACAGAGGTGACGGTACAGCTTTCGAAAGCGTTGGGCATTGAGCTGCTGCGCTTTGATATGTCCGAGTATATGGAACGCCATACCGTCAGCCGTCTGATTGGTGCGCCTCCGGGATACGTTGGTTTTGATCAGGGAGGTTTGCTGACTGATGCGGTCATCAAGCATCCACATGCGGTGCTGTTGCTGGACGAAATCGAGAAAGCGCATCCGGACGTGTTCAATATTCTGTTGCAGGTGATGGACAACGGTACGCTGACCGATAACAACGGACGCAAAGCGGACTTCCGTAACGTGGTGCTGGTGATGACCACCAACGCCGGGGTACGTGAAACTGAGCGTAAATCCATTGGTCTTATCCACCAGGATAACAGCACCGATGCGATGGAAGAGATCAAGAAGATCTTTACACCGGAATTCCGTAACCGTCTCGACAACATTATCTGGTTCGATCATCTGTCAACTGACGTGATCCATCAGGTGGTGGATAAATTCATCGTCGAGTTGCAGGTTCAGCTGGATCAGAAAGGTGTTTCTCTGGAAGTGAGCCAGGAAGCGCGTAACTGGCTGGCCGAGAAAGGTTACGACCGGGCAATGGGCGCACGTCCGATGGCGCGTGTCATCCAGGACAACCTGAAAAAACCGCTCGCCAACGAACTGCTGTTTGGTTCGCTGGTGGACGGCGGTCAGGTCACCGTCGAGCGGGATAAAGAGAAAAATGAGCTGACTTACGGATTCCAGAGTGCACAAAAGCACAAGGCGGAAGCAGCGCATTAATCTGATTGTTAGGTAGGTTGGTCAAGTCCGTAATCTCGAAAGAGGTTACGGACTTTTTGTTTATGGGGTGGAGGAGGTTCAGACCCTTTTTTTAATGATGATGGTAAGTTGTTGATAATTAGTGCTGCGGGAAGGTAAGGATAAAAAAGGGTGCTGCAGGAGAATGGGATGGTTTTGCTTTATTAACAACGGGCTAAACGTGTAGTATTTGAGTTCACTGCCGTACAGGCAGCTTAGAAATTCACAGGTAACATACTCCACCCGCCCACCATGTTCACTGCCGTACAGACAGATAAAATGCGAAAAAAAAGCTCGCACTTTCGTACGAGCTCTTCTTTAAATATGGCGGTGAGGGGGGGATTCGAACCCCCGATACGTTGCCGTATACACACTTTCCAGGCGTGCTCCTTCAGCCACTCGGACACCTCACCAAATTGTTTTGCTACCAAACCTCATGGGTGGCAACGGGGCGCTACTATAGGGAGTTGGAGTAAAACGGTCAAGAAGAATTTTAATGATAATTATTGTTTGCTCATACTGTAAACAAGTTGTGCAGTATATCTACATCGAGACAAGTTACGGACTTATACTTCCAAAGTACTTCATACATATCACAAAATAAAAAGGCCGGTTAAACCGACCTTTTACTCGTTCTTTCTCTTCGCCCATCAGGCGGTAAAACAATCAGCGACTACGGAAGACAATGCGGCCTTTGCTCAGGTCGTACGGGGTCAGTTCAACAGTCACTTTGTCGCCCGTCAGGATGCGGATGTAGTTTTTGCGCATTTTACCGGAGATGTGTGCAGTAACCACGTGACCGTTTTCTAACTCTACGCGGAACATGGTATTAGGCAACGTTTCAAGAACGGTACCTTGCATTTCAATATTGTCTTCTTTGGCCATCTAATCCTCTGGGGTATCACTACCGTAATTTGAACCGGCAAGATAATGCCGAAGTTCTGTAAATAAGTAAAGATTTGCGCGCTAAATCGCAACAAACAGGTTCGGCACATTACTCCGAAAACACACGGTTAAGCCGCACCAAAAGCGCAACGTATAAGGGAGCGGTGAGATAAACGATGGGCGTTACCTGACGCGAAAAATTCCTTATCGGCAGCGGGGTAATGAGCGTAACCAACTCTGCGACCGCAATTATAACACTCTGGGGAGAAATGTGCCGAAAACATTCATTCTTGTGGTGAAAACAAGCATCGTGGTACCCAGAAATTATTCGGCAATCGTCCGAGGCGCATTTGATTGAGATAATTAAGGTAATCCCGGCGGGGAATTTCGCAGGCACCAAGCGATGCTGTGTGATCGTTAAGGACCTGGCAGTCGATAAGCTTACCGCCATGACCGATAAATTCCTCACAGAATACCAGAAGCGCCGTTTTAGACGCATTTTCCATCCGGCTGAACATGGACTCGCCACAAAATAGCGTTCCCTGGGCCACGCCGTACATACCGCCGACAAGCTCATCTTCACGCCAGACTTCAATGGAGTGGGCATGGCCGAGTTCGTGAAGGCGATGGTAGGCTTCGACCACGCCACGCGTGATCCAGGTTCCTTCTTCGCGATCGCTGGCACAGCCTTCAATGACCTGACCAAAAGCGTAATTCATCGTGACACGATAGGGCGAGCGTTTATGAAATCGCTTCATACTACGGCTGATATGCAGTGATTCTGGCCATAGCACCGCGCGGGGATCGGGCGACCACCAGAGGATGGGGTCGCCTGGAGAAAACCACGGAAAAATACCACGCTGGTAAGCCATTAACAGGCGCGCAGGGCTAAGATCGCCCCCAAGTGCCAGCAGGCCGTTAGGCTCACGTAATGCGCCTTCCGGGGAAGGGAAGGCTATTGAATGGCGAGAAAGCTGAACCAGGCGCATGACCGCAAAACTCCACGCAAGTCGGATCGTTCAATAATAGCTTACAAACCCTGCTTGAACTGGTAATAACGCCCCTGTCTGGCAAGCAGCTCTGCGTGAGTACCTTGCTCAATAATTTGCCCGTTGTCCATCACTATTATTTGTTGGAAACGAGAGAGTCCGCGAAGTCGATGGGTGACCATTAACACCGTTTTCTCACGCATCATTTCTGCAAGCAATTCAAGGATCTGGCTTTCGGTTGTGGCATCTAAGCCTTCGGTAGGTTCATCCAGCAACACCAGTGGCGCATCATGTAACAGCGCACGGGCGATAGCCAGACGGCGCAGTTCACCACCGGAGAGCTGGCGTCCGCCTTCACCTAACCAACTGTTGAGACCTGCATCCTCGAGCAGCTTCTCCAGACCAACGCGACGCAAGCTCTCCGCCAGAGCCTCATCACTACTGCCAGGCGAGGCGAGTAACAGATTATCACGCAGCGTGGCGCTAAACAGATGCACTCGCTGAGGAACAACGCTGATGGTCTGTCGTAGAGCCGCTTCATTCAGGCTGGCTATGGGGCTATCGTTAAGCAAAATCTCGCCCTGTTGCGGGTCCCAAGCGCGGGTCAGCAGTTGTAACAGTGTTGATTTGCCGCATCCGGTTCGCCCGAGAATCGCAATATGTTCCCCGGCGTTTACCTGAAGAGAAATCCCTTTAAGTGCCTGTTGGGATTGCTCCGGATAAGTGAACTGAACATCCCGTAATGTCAGCGAAACGCGATCGGCAACACGAGTTTGGGTATCAGGGAAGGTGACTTCCGGTTTTTGATCCGTTAAATCAGTGATCCGAACGGCAGAGGCAATGACTTGCCCCAGATGCTGAAATGCACCCGTTACTGGTGCCAGTGCTTCAAACGCGGCTAACGCGCAGAAGACAAACAGGGCAATTAACGCGCCGGGTTGAGCATTGCCGCCAACGCCGCCAGACGCCATCCACAGCATCAGGATCACCGCTAACGCGCCAATGAGCAGCATTATCACTTGCGACAATGCGGTCAGTTCAGATTGACGGCGTTGCGCTTCCAGCCATTGAATTTCTGTATTCTCTAGTTGCGTGCGATAACGATCGCTGGCACCAAAAATGGTCAGCTCAGCTTGCCCTTGCAGCCAGGCCGTCAGTTGTTGGCGATACTGTCCGCGAAGATGAGTCAGATTTTGCCCGGTGCTTTTTCCCGCACGATAAAACAGCGGTGGCATCAGGAAAAGCGTCAGTAACATAATGCCGCCCAGCGTAAAGGCGAGGGTGAAATCAAGGAAACTTAACCCGATTGTCACCATCATAATCACCACAAAAGCGCCCACCAGCGGCGAGATAACGCGCAGGTAAAGATGATCGAGCGTATCAACATCCGCCACCACGCGATTGAGCAATTCGCCCTGACGATAGCGCGCCAGTCCGGCAGGGGAGAGGGGCAACAATTTGCTGAAGGTGTAAATGCGCAGATGCTGCAACACGCGGAAAGTCGCGTCGTGACTTACCAGACGTTCAAAATAACGCCCGGCAGTACGGGTGATTGCGGCACCACGCACGCCCGCAGCGGGTAGCATATAGTTGAAGCTGTACAGTCCGGCAACCCCCGCAACCGCTGAGGCCGAGAGGAACCAGCCGGAAAGTGTCAACAGTCCGATACTGGCGAGCAGCGTCACAATTGCCAGCACAATACCAAGACTTAACATCCATTTATGACGTTTATACAGTGCTAGATAGGGTAGCAAAGCGCGCATTTAAATCTCCTCCTGACGATGGGCCAGTAATGTGGCGAATGGGCCACCAGCCACACTTAATTCCGCGTAACGTCCTTGCTCAATAATCCGGCCATCCTGCATAACCCAAATGACATCCCAGTCAGCAAGATCTTCTAACTGGTGGGTGACCATTAACGTTGTCTGGCGCAGAGAGGCGGCATTCAGCGCCTCCATTACGCGCTGTTCACTGTGAGCATCAAGGCTGGCAGCGGGTTCATCCAACAGTAATAGCGAACAGGGATTTAGTAACACACGGGCCACCGCCACGCGCTGCGCCTGCCCCACGGAAAGGCGGGCAGCCTGGTCGCCAACAGGCGTATCAACGCCTTGTGGCAGGAGCGGTAGAAACTCGCTGACCCAGGCGTTATCCAGCGCTGCTTGTAATTCATGTTCGCTGGCATCAGGTCGCGCCAGTAGTACGTTATCCCGTAATGTTGCTGCCGGTAATTGTGGATTTTGCCCAACCCAGGAGAGATGTTTACGCCATGATTCTGGTGATAAATCGCGTAATTCTATCCCGTTGATTCGTAGCGATCCCTGATATGAGAGAAAACCAGAAAGCGCGTTCAACAGTGAACTTTTACCTGAACCGCTGCGACCAACCAACACGGCACGTTGGCCTGCTGGCAAAGTAAAGTTCAGCGGTCCGGCCAGCGTTTTACCTTCCGGCGACGTGATAAACAGATCCTCGGCCTCAATGGTCACCGGATCGGTCGATGCTAATTCCACCTCGCCACGCTGCGGATGGGCGAGCGGGGTTTCCATAAATGTTTTCAGACTGTCAGCTGCACCAACAGCCTGGGCTTTAGCATGATAAAACGTACCGAGATCGCGTAATGGCTGGAAAAACTCTGGCGCAAGGATCAGGGCCAGAAAACCCGCAGCCAGCGTCACGCCAGTATCGTAGTGACCAAAATCCAGCTCGCCGAGATAGGAAAAACCAAAGTAGACCGCCACCAGAGCAATTGACAGCGAGGTAAAAAATTCGAGAATGCCGGAGGATAAAAATGCCAGCCGTAGCACTTCCATTGTCCGTTGGCGGAAATCTTCCGAAGCAGAACGAATACTTTCAATTTCAGCTTCACCACGACCAAAAATACGCAATGTTTCCATGCCGCGCAGGCGATCGAGGAAATGCCCACTTAAGCGAGCAAGAGCGAGAAAGTTACGTCGGTTAGCATCGGCAGCCCCCATTCCAACCAGCGCCATAAACAACGGAATTAACGGTGCAGTGCCCAGCAGAATGAGCGCCGCAGCCCAGTTTGAGGGGAAGATTGCCACCACAATCAGCAACGGCACCGACACTGCCAGCGCCATTTGCGGCAGGTAGCGTGCATAGTAATCATGCATATCGTCAATTTGCTCGAGTACCAGCGTCGCCCAGCTCCCCGCAGGTTTACCCTGAATCCACGCTGGCCCTGCTTGTTGCAGACGGTCGAGAACCTGCCGGCGGATGGCAAAGCGGATATGCTGCCCGGCGTGATAACCCACCCGTTCGCGTAACCAGACCACCCATGCGCGCAGTACAAAGGTCAGAACCAGTAACGTAAAGGGAAGCAGCAGGGCTTCACGGGGAATATTCTCCATAATCATATGTTGCAGAATTCGCGCCATGAACCAGGCCTGGGCAATGATCAATATGCCACTAACAAAGCCCAGCAGACGAGAAATATTCAGCCAACGTTGGGAGATGACGCTTTGCTGTTTTAACCAGCGGGTTAACTCTTTTTGACGAGATTTATTCATTGCACGCTTAGCAGGTGAGTTATCAGAATTATTTGCAGAGCAATGTTACAACGGGGAAAAAATAAAGGCGACCCATAGTCGCAAGGTGTCGCCTTCTTTACTTTTGTTACTGATTTGTAAAATTATTTTGCGTCAGCTAAACCATCGAGGTAGCGTTCCGCATCAAGTGCTGCCATGCAGCCTGTACCGGCCGAAGTAATGGCCTGACGATAAATATGATCCATCACGTCACCCGCGGCAAAGACGCCAGGAATGCTGGTCTGGGTGGCATTACCATGAATACCCGACTGTACTTTGATGTAGCCGTTTTCCAGTTCCAGCTGCCCTTCGAAAATGGCAGTATTCGGGCTGTGACCGATAGCAACAAACAGACCGGCAACGTCGAGTGATTCGATGTTATCGCTGTTTTGCGTATCGCGCAGACGAACGCCAGTGACACCCATTTGATCGCCGGTCACTTCTTCCAGCATCCGGTTGGTGTGCAGAATGATGTTGCCGTTCTCCACTTTATCCATCAGACGCTTAATGAGGATTTTTCCGCGCGGAAACCGTCACGGCGGTGAATCAGATGTACTTCCGAAGCGATGTTAGACAGATACAACGCCTCTTCAACCGCGGTATTGCCGCCGCCGATGACCGCAACTTTCTGGTTGCGATAGAAGAAACCGTCGCAGGTTGCACAAGCAGAAACCCCACGGCCTTTAAAGGCTTCTTCAGAGGGCAGGCCGAGATAGCGTGCAGAAGCTCCGGTGGCAATAATCAGCGCGTCGCAAGTGTATTCGCCGTTATCGCCATTCAGACGGAACGGACGGTTTTGCAGATCCACCTTGTTGATATGATCAAAAATGATTTCAGTTTCAAATTTGGTGGCATGTTCGTGCATGCGCTCCATTAATAACGGACCGGTCAGATCGTTTGGATCGCCAGGCCAGTTTTCCACTTCTGTGGTGGTGGTCAGTTGGCCGCCTTTTTCCATGCCGGTAATCAGCACAGGTTGCAGGTTGGCGCGCGCCGCATAGACAGCAGCGGTGTATCCCGCCGGGCCTGAACCCAGGATAAGCAGTTTACTGTGTTTGGTCGTGCCCATGAGATCCCCATAGTTGTTGGCAGACAATGGGCAGGATTGTAGGGAATTTACTGACGTAAAAAAAGAGTATGACGATTTTGTTAACAATTTGTGCAATCGGCAGCATCGATAAGCAGGTCAAATTCTCCCGTCATTATCACCTCTGCTACTTAAATTTCCCGCTTTATAAGCTGATTAAATGATGAATAAACGCCCCTGTTAATGAATATCTGGCATGTTGTACTAAAAATCGATGTTTTGCTTTGACAATCCCCTGGTGTTTTGCGAAAACATTCGAGGAAGAAAAAAAACAGTATTCTTATATGCGCATAACCATGCATGTAAATACCATGTTTACCGTGCTAGTGAAATCTACGTATGGCGTGGACAGACGCCATTCGTGATGTCGATAGCTGCCACAAGGCAACGGTCTTCTCACCGTAGACCCAGGCATTGCGCGCCGTGAATCTTCATGATTTCGGTCTATCGTGACGGGTAGCGACTCTGAACAGTGATGTTTCAGGGTCAGACAGGAGTAGGGAAGGAATACAGAGAGACAATAATAATGGTAGATAGCAAGAAGCGCCCTGGCAAAGATCTCGACCGTATCGATCGTAACATTCTTAATGAGTTGCAAAAGGATGGGCGTATTTCTAACGTCGAGCTTTCTAAACGTGTGGGACTTTCCCCAACGCCGTGCCTTGAGCGTGTGCGTCGGCTGGAAAGACAAGGGTTTATTCAGGGCTATACGGCGCTGCTTAACCCCCATTATCTGGATGCATCACTTCTGGTATTCGTTGAGATTACTCTGAATCGTGGCGCACCGGATGTGTTTGAACAATTCAATACCGCTGTACAAAAACTTGAAGAAATTCAGGAGTGTCATTTAGTATCTGGTGATTTCGACTACCTGTTGAAAACACGCGTGCCGGATATGTCAGCTTACCGTAAGTTGCTGGGGGAAACCCTGCTGCGTCTGCCTGGCGTCAATGACACACGGACATACGTTGTTATGGAAGAAGTCAAGCAGAGTAATCGTCTGGTTATTAAGACGCGCTAACACGGAACAGGTGCAAAATCGGCGTATTTTGATTACACTCCTGTTAATCCATACAGCAACAGTACTGGGGTAACCTGGTACTGTTGTCCGTTTTAGCATCGGGCAGGAAAAGCCTGTAACCTGGAGAGCCTTTCTTGAGCCAGGAATACACTGAAGACAAAGAAGTCACATTGACAAAGTTAAGTAGCGGCCGTCGCCTTCTGGAAGCGTTGCTGATCCTTATTGTCCTGTTTGCCGTCTGGTTGATGGCTGCCTTACTAAGCTTTAACCCTTCGGACCCCAGCTGGTCGCAAACGGCCTGGCATGAACCTATCCATAATTTAGGTGGGATGCCCGGTGCGTGGCTGGCAGATACGCTGTTCTTTATTTTTGGCGTGATGGCTTACACCATTCCCGTCATTATTGTCGGCGGTTGTTGGTTTGCCTGGTGTCATCAGTCCAGTGACGAATACATTGATTATTTTGCCGTTTCGTTACGCATCATTGGCGTTTTGGCGCTCATCCTTACCTCCTGTGGTCTGGCGGCAATCAACGCTGACGATATCTGGTATTTTGCCTCCGGTGGCGTCATTGGCAGCTTACTAAGCACTACGTTACAACCACTGCTACACAGTAGCGGGGGAACTATTGCGCTGCTCTGCGTTTGGGCTGCGGGCCTGACGCTGTTCACCGGTTGGTCATGGGTGACCATTGCTGAAAAACTCGGCGGCTGGATTTTAAACATTCTCACCTTCGCCAGTAATCGTACCCGTCGCGATGATACCTGGGTCGATGAAGATGAATATGAAGATGACGAAGAGTATGAAGATGAAAACCACGGCAAACAGCATGAATCACGCCGTGCCCGTATTCTTCGCGGCGCGCTAGCGCGTCGTAAACGGTTGGCGGAAAAATTCATTAATCCGATGGGGCGGCAAACAGACGCTGCGTTGTTCTCCGGTAAGCGGATGGATGATGAAGAAGAGATTATCTACACTGCACGCGGTGTGGCTGCCGACCCGGACGACGTCCTATTTTCGGGCAATCGTGCAACGCAGCCAGAATATGACGAATACGATCCATTATTAAACGGTGCGCCAATTACCGAACCTGTTGCTGTAGCAGCTGCTGCTACCACGGCGACACAAAGCTGGGCTGCGCCGGTTGAACCTGTGACCCAGACGCCGCCTGTTACTTCTGTTGATGTTCCACCTTCGCAACCTACAGTAGCCTGGCAGCCTGTACCGGGTCCACAAACGGGAGAGCCGGTTATTGCTCCTGCACCGGAAGGTTACCCACAGCAGCCACAATATGCGCAGCCTGCAGTGCAATATAATGAGCCGCTGCAACAACCTTACTACGCTCCTGCGGCGGAACAACCTGTTCAGCAACCGTATTACGCAACTGCGCCGGAACAGCCTGCGCAACAGCCGTATTATGCCCCTGCGCCAGAACAACCGGTGGCAGGTAACGCCTGGCAAGCCGAAGAGCAGCAATCCACTTTTGCTCCACAGTCTACATACCAGACTGAGCAAACTTATCAGCAGCCAGCCGCTCAGGAGCCGTTGTACCAACAGCCGCAACCCGTTGAACAGCAGCCTGTTGTGGAGCCTGAACCCGTTGTAGAAGAGACAAAACCCGCGCGTCCGCCGCTTTACTATTTTGAAGAAGTGGAAGAGAAGCGAGCCCGTGAACGTGAACAACTTGCGGCCTGGTATCAACCGATTCCAGAACCGGTTAAAGAACCAGAACCGATCAAATCTTCGTTGAAAGCGCCTTCTGTTGCAGCAGTACCTCCAGTAGAAGCCGCTGCCGCTGTTTCTCCGCTGGCATCTGGCGTGAAAAAAGCGACACTGGCGACGGGGGCTGCCGCAACCGTTGCCGCGCCAGTCTTCAGTCTGGCAAATAGCGGTGGACCGCGTCCGCAAGTCAAAGAGGGAATTGGCCCGCAGTTGCCACGACCGAAACGTATCCGCGTGCCAACTCGTCGTGAACTGGCGTCTTACGGTATTAAGCTGCCCTCACAGCGTGCGGCGGAAGAGAAAGCCCGTGAAGCCCGGCGCAATCAGTATGATTCTGGCGATCAGTATAACGATGATGAAATCGATGCGATGCAGCAGGATGAACTGGCACGTCAGTTCGCCCAGACACAGCAGCAACGCTATGGCGAACAGTATCAACATGATGTGCCCGTAAACGCAGAAGATGCAGATGCTGCGGCAGAGGCTGAACTGGCTCGTCAGTTGCGCAAACTCAACAACAACGTTATTCCGGCGAACAACCGGCTGGGGCGAATCCGTTCTCGCTGGATGATTTTGAATTTTCGCCAATGAAAGCGTTGCTGGATGATGGTCCACACGAACCGTTGTTTACGCCAATTGTTGAACCTGTACAGCAGCCGCAACAACTGGTTGCACCGCAGCAGCAGTATCAGCAGCCACAACTGCCGGTTGCGCCACAGCAGCAATATCAGCAGCCGCAACAGCCGGTTGCGCCGCAGCAGCAGTATCAGCAGCCACAACAGCAGGTTGCGCCGCAGCCACAATATCAGCAGCCGCAACAACCGGTTGCACCGCAGCAGCAGGATACCCTGCTTCATCCGCTGTTGATGCGTAATGGCGACAGCCGTCCGTTGCATAAACCGACGACGCCGCTGCCTTCTCTGGATTTGCTGACACCGCCGCCGAGCGAAGTGGAGCCGGTAGATACCTTTGCGCTTGAACAAATGGCTCGCCTGGTGGAAGCGCGTCTGGCTGATTTCCGTATTAAAGCCGATGTCGTCAATTACTCTCCGGGGCCGGTTATCACTCGCTTTGAACTTAACCTGGCTCCTGGCGTAAAAGCGGCGCGCATTTCTAACTTGTCACGGGACCTTGCCCGTTCACTTTCGACGGTGGCGGTGCGTGTCGTTGAAGTTATTCCTGGCAAACCCTATGTAGGTCTGGAGTTACCAAATAAAAAACGACAAACCGTTTATCTGCGCGAAGTTTTGGATAACGCTAAATTCCGCGATAATCCGTCGCCATTAACCGTGGTGCTGGGTAAAGATATCGCCGGTGAGCCGGTGGTTGCCGATCTGGCGAAAATGCCGCACTTGTTGGTTGCGGGGACTACCGGTTCCGGTAAATCTGTCGGTGTGAACGCGATGATCCTGAGCATGCTTTATAAAGCACAGCCAGAAGATGTGCGTTTCATCATGATCGACCCGAAAATGCTGGAGCTTTCGGTTTATGAAGGCATTCCGCATCTGTTAACGGAAGTCGTTACTGATATGAAAGATGCCGCCAACGCGCTGCGCTGGTGTGTTAACGAGATGGAGCGTCGTTATAAACTGATGTCTGCGCTGGGTGTGCGTAATCTGGCGGGTTATAACGAAAAAATTGCTGAAGCCGATCGCATGATGCGTCCGATTCCAGACCCGTACTGGAAGCCGGGTGACAGTATGGATGCCCAGCATCCGGTGCTGAAAAAAGAACCATACATTGTGGTGTTGGTTGACGAATTTGCCGACCTGATGATGACGGTAGGTAAAAAAGTGGAAGAGCTGATAGCACGTCTGGCGCAAAAAGCCCGTGCCGCGGGTATCCACCTCGTACTGGCAACTCAGCGTCCATCGGTTGATGTTATTACTGGTCTGATTAAAGCGAATATTCCGACCCGTATCGCCTTTACCGTATCCAGTAAGATTGACTCACGTACCATTCTTGATCAGGCTGGCGCGGAATCACTGCTGGGGATGGGGGATATGCTCTACTCTGGGCCGAACTCCACGTTGCCGGTACGTGTCCATGGTGCTTTTGTTCGCGATCAGGAAGTTCATGCCGTGGTGCAGGACTGGAAAGCGCGTGGTCGCCCACAGTATGTTGATGGCATCACTTCCGACAGTGAAAGCGAAGGTGGCGCGGGCGGTTTCGATGGCGCTGAAGAACTGGATCCGTTGTTCGATCAGGCGGTGCAGTTTGTCACTGAAAAACGCAAAGCGTCAATTTCTGGCGTACAGCGTCAGTTCCGCATTGGTTATAACCGTGCAGCGCGTATTATCGAACAGATGGAAGCGCAGGGGATTGTCAGCGAACAGGGGCACAACGGTAATCGTGAAGTGCTGGCCCCACCGCCGTTTGACTAATTAATGCATTGCCGGATAAGGCGCGGTAGCGTCGCATCCGGCACTCTATCAACTGAAAATTCAGTATTTTCTTTTTTCCTCAAGCTGATTATTAGCCTGGAATAGAGAGTAGAGGGAACTCCCGATCGGGAGTGACGT
Organism: Shigella sp. FC1661; assembly: GCF_001712525.1. Classification (NCBI taxonomy): domain Bacteria; kingdom Pseudomonadati; phylum Pseudomonadota; class Gammaproteobacteria; order Enterobacterales; family Enterobacteriaceae; genus Shigella; species Shigella sp. FC1661. The sequence goes on along the minus strand of NZ_MDGW01000210.1, from coordinate 8,543 downwards.
AATTTGAGGAATAATGATGAAAAAAATTGCCATCACCTGTGCATTACTCTCAAGCTTAGTAGCAAGCAGCGTTTGGGCTGATGCCGCAAGCGATCTGAAAAGCCGCCTGGATAAAGTCAGCAGCTTCCACGCCAGCTTCACACAAAAAGTGACTGACGGTAGCGGCGCGGCGGTGCAGGAAGGTCAGGGCGATCTGTGGGTGAAACGTCCAAACTTATTCAACTGGCATATGACACAACCTGATGAAAGCATTCTGGTTTCTGACGGTAAAACACTGTGGTTCTATAACCCGTTCGTTGAGCAAGCTACGGCAACTTGGCTGAAAGATGCCACCGGTAATACGCCGTTTATGCTGATTGCCCGCAACCAGTCCAGCGACTGGCAGCAGTACAATATCAAACAGAATGGCGATGACTTTGTCCTGACGCCGAAAGCCAGCAATGGCAATCTGAAGCAGTTCACCATTAACGTGGGACGTGATGGCACAATCCATCAGTTTAGCGCGGTGGAGCAGGACGATCAGCGCAGCAGTTATCAACTGAAATCCCAGCAAAATGGGGCTGTGGATGCAGCGAAATTTACCTTCACCCCGCCGCAAGGCGTCACGGTAGATGATCAACGTAAGTAGAGGCACCTGAGTGAGCAATCTGTCGCTCGATTTTTCGGATAATACTTTTCAACCTCTGGCCGCGCGTATGCGGCCAGAAAATTTAGCACAGTATATCGGCCAGCAACATTTGCTGGCTGCGGGGAAGCCGTTGCCGCGCGCTATCGAAGCCGGGCATCTGCATTCTATGATCCTCTGGGGGCCACCGGGTACCGGCAAAACAACTCTCGCTGAAGTGATTGCCCGCTATGCGAACGCTGATGTGGAACGTATTTCTGCCGTCACCTCTGGCGTGAAAGAGATTCGCGAGGCGATCGAGCGCGCCCGGCAAAACCGCAATGCAGGTCGCCGCACTATTCTTTTTGTTGACGAAGTTCACCGTTTCAACAAAAGCCAGCAGGATGCATTTCTGCCACATATTGAAGACGGCACCATCACTTTTATTGGCGCAACCACTGAAAACCCGTCGTTTGAGCTTAATTCGGCACTGCTTTCCCGTGCCCGTGTCTATCTGTTGAAATCCCTGAGTACAGAGGATATTGAGCAAGTACTAACTCAGGCGATGGAAGACAAAACCCGTGGCTATGGTGGTCAGGATATTGTTCTGCCAGATGAAACACGACGCGCCATTGCTGAACTGGTGAATGGCGACGCGCGCCGGGCGTTAAATACGCTGGAAATGATGGCGGATATGGCCGAAGTCGATGATAGCGGTAAGCGGGTCCTGAAGCCTGAATTACTGACCGAAATCGCAGGTGAACGTAGTGCCCGCTTTGATAACAAAGGTGATCGCTTTTACGATCTCATTTCCGCACTGCATAAATCGGTACGTGGTAGCGCACCCGATGCGGCGCTGTACTGGTATGCGCGAATTATTACTGCCGGTGGCGATCCGTTATATGTTGCGCGTCGCTGTCTGGCGATTGCGTCTGAAGATGTGGGTAATGCTGATCCACGAGCGATGCAGGTGGCAATTGCAGCCTGGGATTGCTTTACTCGCGTTGGCCCGGCGGAAGGTGAACGCGCCATTGCTCAGGCGATTGTTTACCTGGCCTGCGCGCCAAAAAGCAACGCTGTCTACACTGCGTTTAAAGCTGCGCTGGCGGATGTTCGCGAACGTCCGGATTATGACGTGCCGGTTCATTTGCGTAATGCGCCGACGAAATTAATGAAGGAAATGGGCTACGGGCAGGAATATCGTTACGCTCATGATGAAGCAAACGCTTATGCTGCCGGTGAGGTTTACTTCCCGCGGGAAATAGCACAAACACGCTATTATTTCCCGACAAACAGGGGCCTTGAAGGCAAGATTGGCGAAAAGCTCGCCTGGCTGGCTGAACAGGATCAAAATAGCCCCATAAAACGCTACCGTTAATGTTATCGTTGCGGTAATGTTGTTACTGTATCCCTGTGGTCGCAGGCTGTGGCCACATCTCCCATTTAATTCGATAAGCACAGGATAAGCATGCTCGATCCCAATCTGCTGCGTAATGAGCCAGACGCAGTCGCTGAAAAACTGGCACGCCGGGGCTTTAAGCTGGATGTAGATAAGCTGGGCGCTCTCGAAGAGCGTCGTAAAGTATTGCAGGTCAAAACGGAAAACCTGCAAGCGGAGCGTAACTCCCGATCGAAATCCATTGGCCAGGCGAAAGCGCGCGGGGAAGATATCGAGTCTTTACGTCTGGAAGTGAACAAACTGGGCGAAGAGCTGGATGCAGCAAAAGCCGAGCTGGATGCTTTACAGGCTGAAATTCGCGATATCGCGCTGACCATCCCTAACCTGCCTGCAGATGAAGTGCCGGTAGGTAAAGACGAAAATGACAACGTTGAAGTCAGCCGCTGGGGTACCCCGCGTGAGTTTGACTTTGAAGTTCGTGACCACGTGACGCTGGGTGAAATGCACTCTGGCCTCGACTTTGCAGCTGCAGTTAAGCTGACTGGTTCCCGCTTTGTGGTAATGAAAGGGCAGATTGCTCGCATGCACCGCGCACTGTCGCAGTTTATGCTGGATCTGCATACCGAACAGCATGGCTACAGTGAGAACTATGTTCCGTACCTGGTTAACCAGGACACGCTGTACGGTACGGGTCAGCTGCCGAAATTTGCTGGCGATCTGTTCCATACTCGTCCGCTGGAAGAAGAAGCAGACACCAGTAACTATGCGCTGATCCCAACGGCAGAAGTTCCGCTGACTAACCTGGTGCGCGGTGAAATCATCGATGAAGATGATCTGCCAATTAAGATGACCGCCCACACCCCATGCTTCCGTTCTGAAGCCGGTTCATATGGTCGTGACACCCGTGGTCTGATCCGTATGCACCAGTTCGACAAAGTTGAAATGGTGCAGATCGTGCGCCCGGAAGACTCAATGGCGGCGCTGGAAGAGATGACTGGTCATGCAGAAAAAGTCCTGCAGCTGCTGGGCCTGCCGTACCGTAAAATCATCCTTTGTACCGGCGACATGGGCTTTGGCGCTTGCAAAACCTATGACCTGGAAGTATGGATCCCGGCACAGAACACCTACCGTGAGATCTCTTCCTGCTCCAACGTTTGGGATTTCCAGGCACGTCGTATGCAGGCACGTTGCCGCAGCAAGTCGGACAAGAAAACCCGTCTGGTTCATACCCTGAACGGTTCTGGTCTGGCTGTTGGTCGTACGCTGGTTGCAGTAATGGAAAACTATCAGCAGGCTGATGGTCGTATTGAAGTACCAGAAGTTCTGCGTCCGTATATGAACGGACTGGAATATATTGGCTAATACCCAATTTTTCTGAATCTAAAAAGCGCCTGCGGGCGCTTTTTTTGTCTCCCTTTGATACCGAACAATAATTACTCCTCACTTACACGTAATACTACTTTCGAGTGAAAATCTACCTATCTCTTTGATTTTCAAATTATTCTATGTATACAAGCCTATATAGCGAGCTGCTATAGAAATAATTACACAATACGGTTTGTTACTGGAATCAATCGTGAGCAAGCTTGAGTGAGCCATTATGAAAACGAAAATCCCTGATGCGGTATTGGCTGCTGAGGTGAGTCGCCGTGGTTTGGTAAAAACGACAGCGATCGGCGGCCTGGCAATGGCCAGCAGCGCATTAACATTACCTTTTAGTCGGATTGCGCATGCTGTCGATAGCGCCATTCCAACAAAATCAGACGAAAAGGTTATCTGGAGCGCCTGTACAGTTAACTGTGGTAGTCGCTGCCCGCTACGTATGCACGTCGTGGACGGTGAAATCAAATATGTCGAAACGGACAATACCGGCGATGACAATTACGACGGCCTGCACTAGGTTCGCGCCTGCCTGCGTGGGCGTTCCATGCGTCGCCGTGTCTACAATCCGGACCGCCTGAAATATCCGATGAAACGAGTCGGGGCGCGCGGTGAAGGCAAATTCGAGCGCATTAGCTGGGAAGAAGCCTACGACATCATCGCGACCAATATGCAGCGCCTGATCAAAGAGTACGGCAACGAGTCTATCTATCTGAACTATGGCACCGGTACGCTGGGCGGCACCATGACCCGCTCCTGGCCGCCGGGAAATACCCTGGTCGCGCGGCTGATGAACTGCTGCGGCGGCTATCTGAACCATTACGGCGACTACTCCTCCGCGCAAATTGCGGAAGGTTTGAACTATACCTACGGCGGCTGGGCAGATGGCAACAGCCCGTCGGATATCGAAAACAGTAAGCTGGTAGTGCTGTTTGGTAATAACCCTGGCGAAACGCGAATGAGTGGCAGTGGGGTGACTTACTATCTTGAACAGGCACGCCAGAAATCTAATGCCCGCATGATCATCATCGATCCGCGCTATACCGACACCGGTGCCGGGCGCGAAGATGAGTGGATCCCTATTCGTCCGGGAACAGATGCCGCACTGGTTAACGGTCTGGCGTACGTCATGATCACTGAAAACCTGGTGGATCAGGCATTCCTCGATAAATATTGCGTTGGCTACGATGAGAAAACCCTGCCAGCCAGTGCGCCGAAAAATGGCCACTATAAAGCTTATATTCTGGGTGAAGGGCCAGATGGCGTGGCTAAAACACCGGAATGGGCCTCACAAATCACCGGTGTTCCGGCAGACAAAATCATCAAACTGGCTCGTGAAATCGGCAGTACCAAACCGGCGTTTATCAGCCAGGGATGGGGCCCGCAGCGTCACGCTAACGGTGAAATCGCAACCCGTGCTATCTCGATGCTGGCGATTCTGACCGGTAACGTTGGTATTAACGGAGGCAACAGCGGCGCGCGTGAAGGTTCATACAGCTTACCGTTTGTCCGTATGCCGACCTTGGAAAACCCGATCCAGACCAGCATTTCGATGTTTATGTGGACCGATGCCATTGAACGTGGCCCGGAAATGACGGCGCTGCGTGATGGTGTACGCGGGAAAGATAAGCTGGATGTGCCGATCAAAATGATCTGGAACTATGCCGGTAACTGCCTGATTAACCAGCATTCTGAAATCAACCGTACCCATGAAATCCTTCAGGATGATAAGAAGTGCGAGCTGATTGTGGTTATCGACTGCCACATGACCTCATCGGCGAAATATGCTGACATCCTGCTGCCTGACTGCACCGCTTCCGAACAGATGGACTTTGCGCTGGATGCATCCTGCGGGAATATGTCTTACGTGATTTTCAACGATCAGGTGATTAAACCGCGCTTTGAATGTAAGACCATCTATGAAATGACCAGCGAACTGGCAAAACGTCTTGGCGTTGAGCAACAGTTTACTGAAGGCCGTACACAGGAAGAGTGGATGCGGCATCTGTATGCCCAGTCGCGGGAAGCGATTCCTGAACTGCCAACGTTTGAAGAGTTCCGCAAGCAGGGGATCTTTAAAAAGCGCGACCCACAAGGGCACCACGTTGCTTATAAAGCTTTCCGTGAAGATCCTCAGGCAAATCCACTGACCACGCCATCGGGCAAAATTGAGATTTATTCGCAGGCGCTGGCTGACATTGCCGCTACCTGGGAATTGCCAGAAGGCGATGTGATCGATCCACTGCCGATCTACACGCCGGGCTTTGAAAGTTATCAGGATCCGTTGAACAAACAGTATCCGCTGCAGCTTACGGGTTTCCACTATAAATCTCGCGTTCACTCAACTTACGGCGACGTTGATGTGCTGAAAGCAGCTTGCCGTCAGGAAATGTGGATCAACCCGCTTGATGCGCAAAAACGCGGTATCAACAACGGCGATAAAGTCAGGATCTTTAACGATCGTGGTGAGGTTCATATTGAGGCGAAAGTGACGCCACGAATGATGCCGGGTGTGGTCGCACTGGGTGAAGGTGCCTGGTATGACCCGGATACAAAACGTGTCGATAAGGGCGGTTGTATCAACGTACTGACCACTCAACGTCCGTCTCCTCTCGCTAAGGGGAATCCGTCACATACAAACCTTGTTCAGGTTGAAAAGGTGTAAGGAGTAACCGATGACAACCCAGTATGGATTTTTTATTGATTCCAGCCGTTGCACCGGTTGCAAAACCTGCGAGCTGGCCTGTAAAGACTACAAAGATTTGACGCCAGAAGTCAGCTTCCGCCGCATTTATGAATATGCTGGCGGCGACTGGCAGGAAGATAACGGTGTCTGGCACCAGAACGTGTTTGCCTACTATCTGTCGATTTCATGTAACCACTGCGAAGATCCGGCTTGTACTAAAGTCTGCCCGAGCGGTGCGATGCATAAACGTGAAGATGGTTTTGTTGTGGTCGATGAAGATGTGTGCATTGGCTGCCGCTACTGCCATATGGCTTGCCCGTATGGCGCACCGCAATATAACGAAACGAAAGGCCATATGACCAAATGCGATGGTTGTTATGACCGTGTTGCGGAGGGTAAAAAGCCGATCTGTGTTGAATCTTGTCCGCTGCGGGCGCTGGATTTCGGCCCTATCGACGAGCTGCGTAAAAAACATGGCGATCTGGCGGCCGTTGCGCCGTTGCCGCGAGCTCACTTTACCAAACCGAATATTGTGATCAAACCCAATGCCAATAGCCGCCCGACCGGGGATACCACTGGCTATCTGGCAAACCCGAAGGAGGTGTGAGATGGGAAGTGGATGGCATGAATGGCCGCTGATGATCTTCACGGTCTTCGGGCAATGTGTAGCAGGTGGTTTTATCGTTCTGGCTTTGGCGCTGCTCAAAGGCGACCTGCGAGCAGAAGCCCAGCAGCGTGTTATCGCCTGCATGTTTGGTTTATGGGTGCTGATGGGCATTGGCTTTATCGCCTCTATGCTCCATCTTGGTTCACCAATGCGCGCTTTTAACTCGCTCAACCGGGTAGGGGCTTCAGCACTCAGTAACGAAATCGCCAGCGGTTCGATCTTTTTTGCCGTAGGCGGCATCGGCTGGTTGCTGGCAATGCTGAAAAAGCTGTCACCGGCATTGCGTACGCTGTGGCTGATAGTGACGATGGTTCTTGGCGTCATCTTTGTCTGGATGATGGTGCGTGTGTATAACAGCATTGATACCGTTCCGACCTGGTACAGCATCTGGACGCCGATGGGCTTCTTCCTGACGATGTTTATGGGCGGCCCGTTACTGGGTTACCTGTTGTTGAGTCTGGCTGGCGTCGATGGCTGGGCGATGCGTCTGCTGCCAGCAATTTCTGTACTGGCACTGGTAGTGAGTGGCGTGGTGTCAGTGATGCAGGGCGCAGAGCTGGCGACTATTCATAGTTCTGTGCAGCAGGCCGCAGCGCTGGTGCCGGACTATGGTGCGCTGATGTCCTGGCGGATCGTGCTTTTGGCCGTTGCCCTGTGCTTGTGGATTGCACCACAGCTAAAAGGTTATCAGCCTGCGGTTCCGCTACTTTCTGTATCATTCATTCTGCTTCTGGCAGGGGAATTAATCGGTCGCGGCGTATTCTATGGTTTGCATATGACCGTGGGGATGGCCGTCGCAAGCTAATCATAACAACCGGGGTTTCGGCCCCGGTTTTCTTTTATTTCTGCTTCGTTAACGTGTCATAACTGGTCATCAAATTACGATAATCAGGAATGTGGTTAGAGAACAACGTCGCCAGTCCTTCAATATCATTATGCCAGTCGCGATGCAGCTCGCACGCCACGCCGAATCATGTCATCAATTGCGCACCAGCTTGCGACATGCGATCCCATGCCGAATGCCGGGTAATTTCATTAAAGGTCCCTGACGCGTCAGTCACGACAAAGACGTCAAACCCTTCTTCAATGGCTGAAAGCGCCGGGAATGCCACGCAAACTTCGGTTACCACACCGGCAATAATTAACTGTTTTTTACCTGTCGCTTTGACAGCTTTTACAAAATCTTCGTTATCCCAGGCGTTAATATTTCCCGGGCGAGCAATGTAAGGTGCATCGGGGAATTGTGCTTTCAGTTCTGGAACTAATGGGCCGTTAGGACCGGTTTCAAAACTGGTGGTAAGAATAGTTGGTAAGTTGAAATACTTAGCCTGGTCACCCAGCGCCAGCACGTTATTTTTAAACTTATCGGGTTCGATATCCCGTACAAGGGAAAGTAAACCAGCCTGGTGATCAACAAGCAAAACGGCAGTAGACTGGCCCCCTGAATCTCCAGACAACCAGTATCACTTAAATAAGTGATAGTCTTAATACTAGTTTTTAGACTAGTCATTGGAGTACAGATGATTGATGTCTTAGGGCCGGAGAAACGCAGACGGCGTACCACACAGGAAAAGATCGCAATTGTTCAGCAGAGCTTTGAACCGGGGATGACGGTCTCCCTCGTTGCCCGGCAACATGGTGTAGCAGCCAGCCAGTTATTTCTCTGGCGTAAGCAATACCAGGAAGGAAGTCTTACTGCTGTGGCCGCCGGAGAACAGGTTGTTCCTGCCTCTGAACTTGCTGCCGCCATGAAGCAGATTAAAGAACTCCAGCGCCTGCTCGGCAAGAAAACGATGGAAAATGAACT